>NZ_JAVRBG010000017.1:0-27147 GCF_031845265.1 Mesonia ostreae
TTGAAAAACCATCCGTTTTTCAAACTTTTCCTGTACTACAACCCGAGGCAAGCCTCGGGGAATTCTTTAGATTAAAAACAAGCCTAAGCCAGTTCCAAATTCGCCATCTGTTCCTTTTAAAGAAGTGATTGATGAGTTATTTTCTGAAAAAAATTTATCTAATTGATCTTTAGAAATAGGCGTTCCTTCATTAAAAATATGTATTTCGATATGCTCAGGCTTAGTTTGATAAGATATCTTTATACTTTTCTCTTTGGGAGTATATTTTAATGCATTTGATAATAAATTATGTAAAATCACATGCAGCTGCACCTTATCTACTTGAATGCGTAAAGAATCTTTATGTTTGTTATGTGTGATATGCACTCGTTTTGTCCGACTTGAAATTCTATACACGTTTAAAATTTCTGTCATTTCTGCAATCACATCCACTTCCGTAAAGTTAACTTTCGTACCATTGAGTTGAGTACTTGCCCAGATTAAAAGATTATTTAACATTCTAGAGCTATTATCTAATTGTGCCCGTACCTCGCTATATACTTCTTGTTTTTCTTCTTCTGAAAAAGCATTCTGCAAAAGCAAATCCATAATTTGAGTAAGAGAAGCAATAGGAGATCTTAAATCATGAGAAACAATAGAAAAAAGCTTGTTTTTACCTTTGTCTATTTTAGTTAGTTGTAGATTTTTTTCTGCTAAAATCAGGTTGAGCTGATCCTTCTCTATAATTATTTTTCTAAATTTTGAAACAAAAAATAAAGTGATGAGAAGCACTATAACAATTAAGAAAATTAGAATTTGATTAAAAAGAAGATTATTTTCTGCAATTTGATTCTTACTGATTAGAGCTGAATTCTCTGCTTCTTGTATGTCTAATTGCATCAAAGCGATAATCTCTGCCTGCTCTATGTTAAATAATGTATCTTTTAAATTAGCATTTTCTTCTTGGTATTTGTTAGCTTCTTGATAGTTGCCCTGCAACTTATAAATTTTAGACAGCAATTCGGTGCTTCTTTCCTTTTCCCAAAAAGCATCCATTTTGTTCGCTAATTCATAAGATTTTTCTGCATTCTCTAAGGCTTCATCTAATTTACTGTTTTTAAGGTGTACTTCCGCTAGGCCTAAATAAGCAAAAGTTAATTCCCACAAATCGCCTTTGGCTTTTTCTATTACCGTTGTATATTCTTTTTGCGCTTCTGCAAATCTATTTCTTAAATAATGCATTTGAGCAATTCTATTTCTAGACGCCAATTGTATGCCTTTTGCACTAGAAGATAATCTGTTTTCAAATGATTTATTAAAGTAATATTCCGCTTTATCCAATTGGTTGAGGTCTAAATACGATATACCTAAATTTAAATAGGCGAAGAAGGTTCTTTGTCATAGATTTCTATGCGTTTTTCAAAATACCGAATTGCTTGTGTATGCCTTCCTACCCCTTGCTGAATTAAGCCTAGCGAAAGATAAGTAAGTCCCATATTTTTTTATGGTTTATGGCTTTACTTACTTCTAAGGATTTAGTGTATTCCGCTACCGCTTTACCATAATCTCCTTGAATGTAAAATATGTACCCTTTCTTAAGATAATATTCCGTTAGTAGAGAATCATTGGGCTGTTTCTTTAAAAGCTTTTCTCCCGCTTCCAGATATTCCAATCCTTTTTGAGGATTTTGTCGGTAGATTTCATTACTTAAAGTAAGATAACCTCTAGGAGTCTTTTTATCTTGAACTTGGAAAGGTGCTAAAGATTTGCCTTTTACTACAAGTGTCGTAAAGTTTTTGGTGGTTACAACTTCAGAAGTAAAAATGTGTATCTCTTTAGCCCAAGTAGTTGTTTTACTGAGTGCCAAAGAAAAAATTATTAAAAATAGAAATAGTTTTATCCATTACACAACTTATCTTAACTAGATAAGAATCCTTCCGATTTATAAAAATACTATTATTTTTTTATTTACTAAGCTAGGACAGCTCTTAGGATTTAAAGAGCGAATGCGCTACAACTATATAACGTAATTTCTTCAAATAAGGATTAGTGATACTGATTAAAAATTTTGGAAGACTCATTGTAGGAAGATTCAAAGCTAGCCATTTTTACATTGGCATCTGCTTTTGCCGCATTAAAATAACTCAGCATTTTCTCTGTAGGCATATTCCCTGTAAGTTCATCTTTGGCCATAGGACAACCCCCAAAACCTTGTATTGCGCCGTCAAATCTTCTACAACCCGCTTTATAGGCTGCATCAATCTTCTCGTGCCAAGAGGTTGGAGTGGTATGTAAATGAGCTCCAAATTCTATGTTAGGATAAGCTGGAATTAAATTAGAGAAAAGATATTCGATGGTTTCTGCATCTGAAGTTCCTACCGTATCCGACAAGGATAAAATATTCACTCCCATCGCCGACAAACGCTCGGTCCATTCTCCTACAATCTCCACACTCCAAGGATCCCCATAAGGGTTTCCAAAGCCCATAGATAAATAAGCTACTACTTTCTTATCATGCGCATGGGCGAGGTTTAAAATCTCTTGCAGGGTATCTACAGATTGCTCTATGGTTTTATGTGTATTTCGCATTTGGAAATTTTCAGAAATAGAAAAAGGATAACCTAAATAATCTATTTCTGGATGTTGAACCGCATCCTGAGCGCCACGAACATTAGCCACAATTGCCAATAATTTGCTAGAAGTTTTAGACAAGTCTAAACCTGCCAAAACCTCTTTGGTATCTACCATCTGCGGAATCGCTTTGGGAGAAACAAAACTCCCAAAATCTATGGTGTCAAAACCACAACGCAGTAAAGATTGTATGTACTTTATTTTCTCTGTAGTAGGAATAAAATCTTTAATTCCTTGCATCGCATCCCGGGGACATTCAATAAGCTTGATCTTGTTCATAGCCCAAAGATACTCATTAGGTTTAAAATATCTAAACAAAGTCTAATTGTCTCAAAAAAAATTAAAGAGTACTTTTCCTAAGTATTCAAACCAAATGACGTAGCCAAGTATTCCACCTAATAAACCTGATAAGATAAAAGTAAACCTAAGTTTTAATGGAATTACTTTAAAAATAATATATATCGTTATAAAAAAACCGATTACTGCGGTTATGATGGAAATTGACCAGTCATTAAGGTCTAAAAATCTTGATATATAGATTTCATCTCCAAGAACTTCATTCCCTGTCATTTTTTTTATGATACCCGTAGAAATATTAAATACTTGTCTTAAACTAAATAATGCCAGCATTATCCCTAACCAATCTAAGGATGTTAATTTTGCTCTCATATAAGATTTTCTATAAAAAATTATAATTAAGCCTAGAAAACTTGTCAAGAAAGTCTGTGCTGGATCGCCTATGAATATATATAAAGAATGTCTTTCATTTCAATTGAACTTTGTTTCTATATGAGCAATAACTTTATCAAACTGCTCTTGTATATCTAGATTTAAGTCTTCGTAATTTTGACCAATATATTTTTCATTCAGTTGGTTAAGCTTTTTCACATCGATATCCTCTTTATACCCATTTGGGTAATAATTCATACTTCCGTAAGAAAGCTCTGTTTCATAGTCAAGATATTTAGCAACGGCAATATGACCAAATTCATGGCTTAGAGCTCCTATTGCTGTAAAGAGAATAAATACAATTATAAATCTTACAAAAAGATTCTTGTAAAAGTTAAAAGTAATCATTCTACTAAAATAGAATAAACATCGCAATCCCTACAAAGACCATTATTTGTAGCCATTTTAAAAAATTTCCCGCATTTTTATAGCGTTCAATATAAACTTTTAAAGACGCTGAGAGCATCGCAATACTAGAGAAAACAAGAAAAGATACCAAGATAAAAACAGCTCCTAGAATAATGAATTGATAGGTGGTTGGTATAGAATCACTAAACAAAAAACCAGGAAACAAAGCCAAAAAAAATAAAGATACTTTCGGATTCAACACATTCATCACAAAGCCTTGCTGAAACAATTGAAAGGTGGTTTTAGGCGAAGCTTCCGCAGCATTTAAATCTATTTCTGCAGGAGATTGATACACTTTAAAAGCCAAATACAATAAGTAACCAGCGCCAAATAACTTTAAGGCAGTAAATAAGATTTCATTATTCATAATGAGTAAAGAAACGCCAAAGGCAACTAAAGAGGTATGTATTAAACACCCAGTCATTAATCCCAATACCGTTGCGAGTCCGTATTTTTTTCCGAAGCGCAGACTTTGTACGAGCACAAAAATATTATCGGGTCCTGGGGAGATCGCCAATGCAAAAACCGCAAACACAAATGAAAGGAGAATTTCTAGATTCAAGCTTAAGATTTCAAAATCGCTTCATTAATTTCTTTAATCAATTTTGGGCCTTCATACACAAAACCGGTATATAACTGTACCAAACTAGCGCCTGCCTCCAATTTTTCCAGCGCATCTTTGGCCGAATGTATTCCGCCTACACCAATGATAGGAAATGAGCGCTTACTTTTATCGGCTAAAAACCGAATCACTTCGGTAGAGCGCGAGGTTAATGGTTTTCCACTTAAACCTCCCATTTCCTCTTTGTTTTCAGAAGTTAAACCTTCTCTAGAAATGGTGGTATTGGTCGCAATTACCCCAGCAATTTTGGTTTCGTTTACAATTTCAATAATATCCAATAACTGGCTCTCGGTTAAATCTGGCGCAATTTTAAGCAGAATAGGTTTACTTTTATTTTTTTCCGCGTTAAGCGTTTGTAAGGTATGCAACAAATGCTTCAAGGGTTCTCTATCCTGTAAAGCCCTTAAATTGGGTGTATTGGGGGAACTTACATTCACTACAAAATAATCTACGTAAGGGAAAAGTGCTTCAAAGCAAATTTTATAATCCTCTACAGCATTCTCATTAGGAGTCACTTTATTTTTCCCAATATTACCGCCAATCAATACCTGTCCGTTATTTTCTTTAAGCCGTTTTACGGCAGCTTCTACCCCTTCATTATTAAAACCCATACGATTAATGATGGCAGCATCTTCTTGTAGCCTAAACAATCTCTTTTTAGGATTTCCATCTTGAGGCTTTGGTGTTACAGTGCCTATTTCAATAAAACCAAAGCCTAACTGATCTAATTCTTTATAAAGTATAGCATTTTTATCAAAACCCGCTGCCAATCCTACAGGGTTTTTAAATTTAAGCCCAAAGACTTCTCGTTCTAATCTTTTATCATTCACCGCAAATCTTTTCGCTAAAGCGGAAGAAACTAAGGGTAGCTTTAAAGCATTTTTCAAAACAGAGAATGTAAAGTAATGAACCTTTTCTGGGTCAAACTTAAATAAAATAGGACGAATAAGAGAAGTGTACATCTTAGGCTAGTTTTCACAAAAATACTTTAAATTAAAAAACTTAAAAGCATATTCTTAAAAGTCTTTGTACTCCCCCTAGTATTATTTATTTTTACAAAAAAGAAATCTATGATAGAAAAACAACATATTATAAATCGGTTTGTAAGTTACGCGACTATAGACACCGAAAGTGATCCAGAAAGCAATACTACACCAAGTACCAATAAACAATGGGATTTGGCAAAAGAATTGACCAAAGAACTTAAAGCGATTGGGATGAGCAACGTCACTATAGACGATAATGCTTATGTGATGGCCACGCTTCCTAGCAATGTAGACCACGAGGTACCCGCTATTGGCTTTGTATCACACTTTGATACTTCTCCAGATTTTACGGGAGCCAATGTGAAACCCCAAATTATAGAAAATTACGATGGAAAAGATATAGTTTTAAATAAAGAAGACAACATTATTCTTTCTCCAGATTACTTTGAAGATCTGCTTCAGTATAAAGGTCAAACTTTAATCACGACAGACGGAAATACACTTCTAGGAGCCGATGATAAAGCTGGAATCACCGAAATCATGTCTGCGATGGAGTATTTGCTTCAGCATCCAGAAATTAAACACGGTACTATAAAAGTATGCTTTACGCCAGATGAAGAGATTGGTCGCGGCGCGCACAAATTTGATATAAAAGAATTTGGTGCAGAATGGGCGTACACTATGGATGGTAGCCAGATTGGAGAGTTAGAGTACGAAAACTTTAATGCAGCTGGGGCCAAAATAAAGGTAAAAGGAAAAATTGTGCATCCGGGTTATGCTAAAGGCAAGATGGTGAACAGCATGTATATCGCTCAAGATTTCATCAACTCCTTGCCGCGTTTAGAAACTCCAGAACATACGGAAGGAACTCAAGGCTTTTTCCATCTAACTCAGATTAACGGAAAAGTAGAAGAAACCAATCTAAATTACATCATTAGAGATCACGATAAGACTCATTTTGAGGCTCGCAAACAAATGATGTTAGACTTGGTAGATGAAATCAATGCCCAACACGACAAAGAAGTGATTGAAATTGAAATTAAAGATCAATATTTTAATATGCGCGAAAAGGTAGAACCCGTAATCCATATTGTAGATATTGCCGAAGAAGCGATGAAACAAATAGGCATCAAACCATTAATCAAACCCATTAGAGGAGGAACAGACGGTTCGCAACTTTCCTTTATGGGTCTCCCCTGCCCCAACATATTTGCAGGTGGTCATAATTTTCATGGTCGTTACGAGTATGTTCCCGTAGAAAGCATGATCAAAGCAACCGAAGTGATTGTAAAAATTGCCGAACTTACCGCAAAAAAATATGCTTAATATTTGGGCGGCACACAGGCTTTCCGCTTGTAGTTGTCCTTTTAAAAAATAAAAAACCTGTCGTCAAAAGAGCTTCTAAAGTCGCTTTTTGGCTTCGGGTTTTTTTTATTTTTTAGCAGTCCAAGCTACCACTTCAATCCTTGCCGCAAAAACCTTAAAGCAAAAAAAAAGGATTCCAAAAATGGAATCCTTTTTTAATTAGTTATAATTTTATTTTTAAATTACTTCTCCTTTTTTTCTACGGGAGGTTTATTCAACTGCTGACTTAATTCCATCGAGATTGAAGTTTTATCAAAAGTTATTTTTCCTGCGCCAGTTTCAATGATTACGGTATTTAGTTTTTCACTAAAATCAATAATCTTTCCGTGCATTCCACTTTTAGTAATTACTTTATCTCCTTTCTTTAATTCTTCAGCAAATTTTTTCTCGTTTTTTTGTCGCTTTTGCTGCGGTCTAATCATAAAAAAATAAAATATAATGATGATCGCAATAAAAGGTAAAAAACTAGTGATATTTTCCATAAAGCTTAGTCGTGATTATGTCCTTCGTGACCTGGCTGAGTAGATGTCTTTCTCACTTTATTTACTGGATTTCCAGTTTTAGCTCCTCCTGCCTTTGGAGTCACAAAAGATTTAATTTTAATCATTTCTTGACCAGACTCTGTATTAGCAGTAATTCTAATGGTTTTCATTTGGTTGTTAGGCTTCCCGTTAGAGTTAAACTTCACTACCATCTCTCCTTTTTCTCCTGGAGCGATAGGCTCTTTAGACCAAGTAGGCACGGTACAACCACAACTACCTTTTGCATTAGAAACAACTAATGGTGAATCTCCAGTGTTCTCAAACATAAATGTATGTTCTACCACATCTCCTTCATTAATAGTTCCAAAATCATGCATTTCATTATCAAACTTCATAACTGGTGCTCCAGTTGAGTTAGCGTCACGTTCTGCAACCTCTTTTTGATTTTCTTCATTTACTTTATCTGCTGCATTATCTTTACAAGAAGTAAATACCATTGCTGCAACAGCTGCTAGCATTAAAAATCCTTTTTTCATTTTAACTAAGTTTAATTGTTTGTAATTGATTTTTTCAAGGGCTAAAAGTAACAAAAATTCATGGATTACATTAGACCCCGACCAATTTTATTAATTTTTTCATCCTTTTTGTATTCTTTAGATAATTTATCCAAAATTCCGTTTATAAAGATACTACTTTTAGGAGTGCTATATTCTTTGGCAATCTCTAAATACTCATTAATAGTTACTTTAACTGGAATGGATGGAAACTTCATAAACTCACAAATCGCCATTTTTAGCAAAATGCTATCAATACCTGCAATTCTATCTTTATCCCAATTAGGAGTTTTCTCCTGAATGTCGTCAATATAAGTCTCTTGATTCAGCAATGTTTTTCTAAACAGGTCTACAGCAAATTCCTCATCTTCTTTATTCTTAAAAAGTTTAGGGATTTTTAACTCTAGTTGATCGTCTTTTTCTTTTTTTAAGAACTTAAGTATACTCGTATTTACAATGGGCAAATCATCCAACCAAGTCAATTTTTTGTCTTCTAGGTAATCGTAAAGTTTATCGTTGGGAGCAATAATTTCTTTAAAGATTTTAATCACAAATTCTTTATCTTCTTGAAAAGAGGAATCTTCAGAAGCCAAATAATTTTGATATATTTCACTTTGTCTTACTTCTTCCCAAATGATATTTACGTATTCATCATCTTGATGCCAGTTAATAAGTCTCTTATCTTCCAACAATTCGTTAAGCGTTTCACTATCTGCAATTTTTAGAAGTAGACTATTTTCTATAAATTTTAAATTAGGATTTTTGTCTTCACTAGTGGCAAGATGTTTCTTTTGAGATTTCTCTATGTAATCTTGAGCTTTATTTTTTACCTGAACCATTAAATCTAGATTCAGTAAAAATAAATCATACATTTCCCGCATACTTTTCTGAAGAAATTTTTGCTCCACGATTAAGTTATCGTTAGCAGATTGCGTAAAGGCATACATAGATTGCATTACTTTTACTCGAATATGTCTTCTTGTTAACATAGTATAAATTAAAGAACTTAAATTAAAAAAAGGGCGAAATAGTGATTTCGCCCTGCAAAAATAGAATTATTTTAGGTTTTTCTAAGCCTTACTGCTTATTTTCTGCTTTTCTTTTTTCAATCCTATCCTGAGCTACTTTTAAAGCAGATTGATGGGTAGTGATTTGGTTTGTTTTTGCAGAATTTAATATCTCTAAAGTAGTATGATAAATATTCTCAGTTTGACGCATAGTTTCCTGCTTATCGTAACCTTCCAATTCACCATAAACATTAATAATACCTCCCGCATTAATCAAAAAATCTGGCGCATAAACAATCCCTTTTTCTTGTAACATTCTTCCGTGGATTACTTCATCTGCCAATTGATTATTAGCCGCACCTGCAATAATATCTACCTTAAGTTTTTGAATGGTTTCATCATTGATAGTCGCTCCTAATGCACAAGGCGAATAAATATCTACATCTGCCGTATACAAATCATCACCGCTATAGATCACAGCACCGTATTGATCTCTTATTTGCTCTAAACGCTCTTGGTTAATGTCTGCAATAATCACTTTTCCTCCTTCATCTGTCACGTGTTTTAATACGGTTTCTCCCACGTGTCCTATTCCTTGAATCAAGACTTTTTTACCTTCTAAAGAATCGTTGCCATATTTGAATTTAGCCGCAGCTTTCATTCCCATATAAACTCCGTACCCTGTAATGGGAGAAGGATTTCCAGATCCTCCTAGATGTTCAGAAATTCCCGTTACGTGTTTGGTTACTTCTCTAACCGTATCCATATCTGCAGTATCCATTCCTACATCTTCTGCAGTAATATATTTACCGCCAAGAGATTCTACAAATTCTCCAAACTTTCGCATTAATTCTGGAGTTTTTTGAGTCTTTGCATCGCCAATAATTACCGCTTTTCCTCCACCAAGGTTTAAACCAGTAACGGCACTTTTAAAAGTCATTCCACGTGATAATCGTAACACATCATTTAAGGCTTCCCATTCAGTAGCATAATTCCACATTCGGGTTCCTCCTAAGGCAGGACCTAAAGTTGTATCATGTATTCCTATTATTGCTTTTAATCCTGTATCTTTGTCGTTGCAAAAAACAACTTGTTCATGTTCATCGAAAGAAAGTTGTCCAAAAACAGGAGCTACTTTTTTTAAATCATTTGCTTTTAAAATCTCAGCATTCATAGGTAAAACTTTTTTTAAGTGTTTCTAAATAGTGAAATGCAAAAGTAATCATTGTTTAGAGATATATCGAGCCATTTGAGGGATAAAATGGATGATGACATTAAATATTCACAATTTTAGTTTATGAAAGAACTTCAGCATATCAACAAATACTTCGCTAAATATAGAGGCCGACTTTTACTAGGGGTCATTATAACCATTGCAGCTCGTATTTTTGCCTTGTATGTTCCACAATTTATAGGAGATTCTACCCATGTAATTGAGCAATACATCAATAATGAGGTGACCGATGCTGCTTATGTCAAATCCACTTTGGTAGACAACATAATCATTATTTTAGGCGCTACCTTTATATCTGCTTTTCTTACCTTTTTAATGCGTCAAACCTTTATTGTGGTTTCTAGACATATAGAATTTGATTTAAAGAATGAAGTGTATCAGCAATATCAAGCACTTTCTTTAAATTTTTATAAGAAAAATAGAACAGGAGATTTGATGAACCGTATAAGTGATGATGTCTCTAAAGTAAGAATGTATACAGGACCAGCCTTAATGTACAGCGTTACTACCGTAACCTTATTTGTGGTGGTGCTTGCTTATATGATTAATACCGCTCCTATGCTCACTTTATATACAGTAGCACCTTTGCCATTTTTATCGTTCGCAATTTATAAATTGAGTAGATTAATTAATAAAAAGAGTACGATTGTTCAACAATATCTTTCCAAATTAAATACCTATACGCAAGAGAGCTTTAGCGGGATTAGTGTCATTAAATCTTACGGATTAGAACAACAAATCAATAAAGAGTTTGTAGAACTTTCTAACACCAACAAAGAAAAAAACATTGATTTGGTAAAAGTGCAGGCGTTTTTCTTTCCGCTTATGGTTTTGCTAATTGGCGTGAGTAATGTTTTGGTGATTTACATTGGCGGAAGACAAGTGATTACGGGCGAAATAGATAACTTTGGGATTATTGTAGAGTTCTTATTATATGTGAATATGCTTACTTGGCCTGTAGCTACTGTAGGTTGGGTTGCCGATATGGTGCAACGTGCAGAAGCTTCTCAAAAAAGAATCAATGAATTTTTAAGCGAAGAGCCAGAAATAAAAAATCATTCTTCTAAAAAAATTGCTATTCACGGAGATATAGAATTTAAGAACATTACTTTTACCTATGAAGATACGGGTATTACCGCGTTAAAAAATGTGTCTTTCAACATTCATCCAGGAGAAACTCTCGCAATTATTGGGAAAACAGGTTCTGGTAAATCTACCATTTTAGAACTCATAAGCAGATTGTACGACGTGCAAAAAGGAGAACTATTAATTGATGATAAAGAAATTAAAACGCTTCCTCTACATAGTTTACGTAAAGCGATTGGTTATGTCCCACAAGATGCTTTCCTATTCAGTGACTCTATAAAAAGCAACATTAAATTTGGTAAAAATGATGCTTCGGAAGAAGAAGTAATCCAAGCTGCCAAAAATGCTGCAGTGCACGAAAATATCATAGGCTTTTCTAAAGGCTATGACACGATATTAGGCGAAAGAGGTATCACCCTTTCTGGCGGACAAAAACAGCGAGTTTCTATTGCCAGAGCGATTATTCAAAATCCACAAATATTATTGTTTGACGATTGTCTCTCTGCCGTAGATACCGAAACGGAGGAAGAAATATTAAATAATCTACATAGTATTTCTAGCCAAAAAACCACTGTAATTGTAAGCCACCGTATTTCTTCTGCTAAGAACGCAGATAAAATAATTGTTTTAGAAAATGGCGAAATTCTACAACAAGGTACTCACAGTCAGCTTATAACATTAGATGGATATTACAAAGAACTTTATTTAAAACAACTAAGCGAAAAAGAAAATTGATTTTTCTTGCTATGTGTTAATTTTTTTAAGATTTTTGACAGCAACTAAAATTAAACACTAATATTTTTCACTATGAGCGAAAATGAAACGATGCAGAAAGAAGAAATATTTTCTAAAGTTTTAAGAGCTGGAAGACGTACCTATTTCTTTGATGTAAGAGCTACAAAGGCTGATGATTATTATTTAACCATTACAGAAAGCAAAAAGTTTACGAACGACGACGGTTCATTCTTCTACAAAAAACACAAAATTTACTTGTATAAAGAAGATTTTGAAGGATTTGAAGCAACTTTAAGAGAGATGACCCACTTCATAATTAATGAAAAAGGCGAAGAAGTAATTAGTGAAAGACATCAAAAAGACTTTAAAAAAGAATACGATACAGATGAGAATAAGAAAACTACGTCTAGCGAAACCTCAACAGGAGATTTTACAGATGTAAGTTTTGACGATATTTAAGAAGCTTTATAATTTACAAAAACCGTTCTCCAATAAAGAACGGTTTTTTTTATTTAGCCAATTCTCAATCCATTCTCTACTTTAGCTTCGGGTTGAATAAGCGTTACTTCTCCTCCATCTACCGCTCCCAACATCAAACATTCACTCATAAAATTAGCGATTTGCTTTTTTGGGAAATTGATTACCGCAATGGTTTGTTTGCCTATTAAATCTTCTACGGCATAGCGTTTTGTAATTTGCGCTGATGTTTTTCTAATTCCAATCTTCGCTCCGAAATCAATTTTAAGTTGGTAAGCAGGTTTTCTTGCTTCTGGAAAGTTGTTTACTTCTATGATCGTACCTATGCGCATTTCAATTTTATCAAAATCGCTACAAGTTATTTCTTTCATCATTTTATTTTTTTGCATTAGGGATTGCAGCGGCATCTTTTTATCTCTTTTTTTGAGATAAAAAATACAGCGGAAAGCCCGACCTGCTTTTTTAAGCAGGGAATGCCCAAATCCTATTAATTTTCAGTAAATTTAAAATTAAAGAAAAGTTATGAAATTAGAATCATCTCAAGTGAAATTAGGAGAAAAAGCACCCGATTTCTCATTGTTGGATGCCAGCACAAACAACTTAATTAGTTTAGCCGATATACAAGGTGAAAGAGGAACGGTGGTAATGTTTATTTGCAATCACTGCCCATTTGTGAAACATGTGGTAGAAGAGATGGTTCGTTTGGCTAATGATTATCGTGTTTTAGGCTTTGGATTTGTAGCTATTTCTAGTAATGATGCCAAACAATATCCTGAAGATGGCTTGGAGCATATGTGGCTTTTTGATAGAAAACATCATTTTACTTTTCCTTATTTATATGATGAAAGTCAACGTGTAGCGAAGGCTTATAATGCGGTTTGCACGCCAGATTTTTATGTATATGACGCTGCTGCGGAATTGGTTTATCACGGACAGTTGGATGATTCTAGACCTCAAAATGGAATTGCCGTAAACGGAAGAAGTGTTCGGGAAGTTTTAGATGCGCTTTTTAACAGCAGACCCATACCGCAACTACAAAAGCCTAGCGTGGGTTGTAGTATGAAATGGAAAAAATAGAAGCCGTCTCAAAAAAATAGATTTGTATTCCTAAATTTTTGAGACAGCTTTTTAAATATAACTTCTTTGTTAATTAAGCTTTTACAAGCTCTACTTCAAAAACCAGAGTTGCATTTGGAGGAATTACTCCGCCAGCACCTTGCGCGCCGTATCCTAAATGAGAAGGAACTACAAAAGTAGCTTTGTCTCCTTGGTTTAATAACATTATTCCTTCATCCCAACCTGCGATAACATGCCCCATTCCTACAGGAAACTGAATAGGTTGGTTTCTTTTAAAAGAAGAATCAAAAACAGTTCCATCAGCCAACATTCCCTTGTAATGCACAGAAACTTCATTTCCTTTTTTAGGCTTTGAACCTTTACCTTCTTGTGTAATTTTATAATGTAAGCCGCTATCGGTTTTAGTCATTCCTTCGGTAAGGGATTTCATTTTATCCTCCTCTTTCTTTTTGGCCTCTGCTTCTCTTTCTGCCTTAGAAGAATTGAACTTTTCAAAAGCCGCTTTAGCATCAAAATTTTGAGCCTCTTCTCCTACTCTCTCTATCGTTAAAGTTTCAATTTTATCTCCTTGTTCAATCTTATCTACAATATCTTGACCTTCTATAACTTTTCCAAAGATGGTATGTTTTCCATCTAACCAAGGGGTTGCTACGTGTGTAATAAAAAACTGACTTCCGTTTGTGCCCGGTCCTGCATTAGCCATAGATAAAACTCCAGGTTCATCGTGCTTTAAATCTGGATGAATTTCATCTTCAAATTGGTAACCTGGTCCTCCAGTTCCTTTTCCTTTAGGATCACCTCCTTGCACCATAAAGTCTGCAATTACACGGTGAAATATAAGTCCGTCGTAATACGAGGTTCCTTCCGTTTTAGCGTCATTTTTTATTTTTCCTTCAGCAAGTCCTACAAAATTTCCAACCGTTCCTGGAGTTTTGTCGTGCGTTAACTTTACTAAAATATCTCCCTTATTGGTTGTAAACTTAGCGTATAATCCGTTTTCCATAATATTTGTTTTTTAAAGTTGCAAAGGTAAGTTGTTCTTGGGGCTTTTCCTAAAAAAAGAAATTGAGAAGGAAGTATGAGGAATGATTGAAATGCTAGAATAATCTGTATTAGGTTTTACAAGAAAGAAGTAAGCACAAGATGCTGAAACAAGCCCGCCCGAATGGCACGGGCGGCTTGTTTCAGCATGACAGGTTCCATCGAAGAATCGCATAACAATTGTCTTTCTGAAGAACAAAAAATGCTAAGTGACCAAATAAGATATGATCAACGTAGTGTACTATTAAAGTTTATGTTACTAATTTGCCACTTCACTCATAAATTTGATGCGGTACAAGCGAAGATCTTCATCTTCATAATCCCCATCAAACTCTTCCATAGCTTCTTCAATATTGTCGGTTTCGGCTTCTAAAAAATAATCGTGTAACTCTTCTTGTTGCTCCTCATCAAACAACTCGTCTACCCAATAAGAGATATTTAGTTTGGTTCCGCTATACACAATCGCTTCTACTTCTTTAATAAAATCTTTCATCTCCATTCCTTTGGAAGAAGCAATATCTGGTAAAGGCAACTTGCGGTCTACGTTTTGAATGATATACAGTTTAATAGCGCTATTTGCACCTGTAGATTTTACGATTAAATCATCTGGGCGTAAGATATCTTTCTCTTCTACGTACGCAGTGATGAGTTTTACAAATTCTTTCCCGAATTTTTTAGCTTTTCCATCTCCTACGCCGTGAATATTCCCTAACTCCTCTAAAGTAATAGGGTATTTGGTCGCCATATCTTCTAAGGAAGGATCTTGAAAAACCACATAAGGGGGAACTTCTTTCTTATGAGCAACCTTTTTTCTTAAATCTTTGAGCATTTTCATTAATCGCTCATCGGTTGCGCCACTAGTTTTGGCAGAGGAAACGTTCTTTGAGTCTCCTCCTTTATCGTAACTATGATCTTCTGTCATCATAAAAGAGACAGGTTTTTTGATATATTCTTTTCCTTTTGTGGTAATTTTTACCACGCCATAAGTTTCAATATCCTTCTTTAAAAATCCTGCTACCAATACTTGGCGAATCAATGCCATCCAAAATGCTGCGTTTTTATACTTTCCCTTTCCGAAAAGAGCAATCTCGTCTGTCTTATGCGACTTGATAAGTGCATTGGGTTTCCCGATAAGGGTATTGACCACATCTTTTGATTTATAAAGCTGGTTGGTAGTTTCAACCGTTTTTAATAACAACTCTACTTCATCTTGAGCCTCATTCTGTTTTTTAGGGTTTTGGACATTATCATCCATATCCACGCCATCTTCTTTTCCTCCATTAAATTCTTCTCCGAAGTAATGGAGAATAAATTTTCTTCTAGACATAGAAGTTTCGGCGTATGCCACCACTTCTTGCAGCAAAGCGTGTCCAATTTCCTGTTCGGCTACGGGTTTTCCACTCATAAACTTCTCGAGCTTCTCGATATCTTTATAAGCATAAAATGCCAAACAATGACCTTCTCCCCCGTCTCTACCGGCTCTTCCCGTTTCTTGGTAATAACTTTCTATACTTTTGGGTATATCGTGATGAATCACAAAACGCACATCGGGTTTATCGATTCCCATTCCAAAAGCGATGGTTGCCACTACAACATCTACATCTTCCATCAAGAACATATCTTGATGTTTAGCTCGGGTTTTCGCGTCTAAACCAGCATGGTAAGGTACTGCCGAAACCCCATTTACTTGTAAGGTTTGCGCAAGTTCTTCTACTTTTTTGCGGCTTAGACAGTATAGAATACCGCTTTTTCCTTCATTTTGTTTCACAAAACGAATAATATCTGCCCCTACATCTGCCGTTTTAGGTCTTACTTCGTAATAAAGATTGGGTCTATTAAAGGAAGCTTTGAAGGTATTAGCTTCAGAAATACCAAGGTTTTTGAGAATATCTTCTTGTACTTTGGGTGTAGCGGTTGCCGTTAGGGCAATCATAGGAATATCATCTCCTATTCGTTTAACAATGCTTCTTAGGTTTCTATATTCTGGCCTAAAATCGTGTCCCCACTCACTAATACAGTGTGCCTCATCTATAGCCAAGAAAGAAATTTTTTCTCCGCGTAAAAATTCTACATTCTCTTCTTTGGTAAGAGATTCTGGCGCAACGTATAGCAATTTTGTTATTCCGTTAGAAATATCTTTTTTAACCTGTTTAATTTCAGATTTATTTAAAGAGCTATTCAATACATGGGCTATTCCGTGTTCTGAAGAGATCCCGCGTATAGCGTCCACTTGATTCTTCATTAACGCAATTAAAGGAGAGACGACAATTGCAGTCCCTTCATTAATCAATGCCGGTAACTGATAACACAGAGATTTTCCTCCTCCTGTGGGCATAATAACAAAAGTGTGTTCTTTTGCTACAATACTCTTAATCACTTCTTCCTGTAATCCTTTAAATTGGCTAAAGCCAAAATATTTTTTTAATTCCTGATGTAAATCGATTTCTGACAAACTGATAATTTAATGTTACATTTTTACATACCTTTGTTGAAATAAAGATACGTTTTTCTTTAGTACCTACAAATTCAAATCTAAGATTTTAAATGCAAGCAGCCAACATACTTTCTGTCGCTAGGGATACTATTTCTAATGAAGCAAAAGCCGTTGAAAAACTTCAAGACTATTTAAATGATGAATTTGCACATGCAGTACAACACATCTATAACTCCAAAGGTAGGATAATTATTACAGGAATAGGCAAAAGTGCCATTATTGCTACCAAAATTGTTGCAACGTTGAATAGTACAGGCACTCCAGCTATCTTTATGCATGCAGCAGATGCCATTCACGGAGATTTAGGAACCATCTTAAAAGATGACACGGTAATTTGCATCTCTAAAAGTGGTAACACTCCAGAGATTAAAGTATTGGTGCCGTTAATTAAAAATTTTAAAAACACCTTAATAGGCATTACTGGGAATGTAGATTCTTTTTTAGGAAAGCATTCTGATTTTGTTTTAAACGCAGCCATAGAAAAAGAAGCTTGTCCCAATAATTTAGCTCCCACCACAAGTACTACGGTGCAATTGGTTTTGGGTGATGCCTTAGCAGTTTGCTTACTGCATTTAAGAGGTTTCTCTAGTAAAGACTTTGCAAAATACCACCCTGGCGGAGCTTTAGGAAAAAAATTATATTTACGTATTAGTGATATCACTTCAGAAAATCAAAAACCTCAAGTAAGTCCCCAAACGAGTATAGCCGATGTGATTGTAGAAATTTCTGAAAAAATGTTAGGGGTGACGGCGGTAATTGAAAATGAGAAAATTGTTGGGATTATTACCGATGGAGATATTCGTAGAATGTTATCTAAAACACAAAACTTCTCCCATTTAAAAGCCAAAGATATTATGGGATTTTCTCCAAAAATAATTTCTAATGACGCCATGGCGGTAGATGCTATGGACATCTTGGAGGAGAATGGAATTTCGCAATTAATTGCTATAAATGTAGATAATAAATATGCAGGTATTGTACATTTACACAACCTTATAAAAGAAGGAATTATTTAAGCCTATGGCCAAAAAGAAAGTTAAAAACCCTGATGAAATGTCCTTTTTAGATCATCTTGAAGATTTAAGATGGCATTTAATACGATCAACCTTGGCAATTGTTATTGTTGGAATCATTGCATTTATAAGTAAAGACATCATCTTCGGAATTCTTTTTGCCCCCAAAGATCCCAATTTTATTACGTATAGAATTTTATGTGACATTGCTTCTGCTATGGGAATGGATGAGAGTTTTTGCTTTAAAGAAATTCCTTTTAGAATACAAAGTAGACAAATGGCAGGACAGTTTAGTGCGCACATTTGGACTTCTATAACGGCTGGTTTTATTGTGGCATTTCCTTATATATTATATGAATTTTGGCGTTTTATATCGCCCGCAC
Source organism: Mesonia ostreae (assembly GCF_031845265.1). NCBI lineage: Bacteria > Pseudomonadati > Bacteroidota > Flavobacteriia > Flavobacteriales > Flavobacteriaceae > Mesonia > Mesonia ostreae. Next base: position 18,304 of record NZ_JAVRBG010000017.1, read on the forward strand.
TACATCCCAATGAAAAATCAGCCTCTAAAGGCTTTATTTTTATTGCTTCCTTTTTATTCTTTTTAGGAGTCCTTTTTGGTTACTATATTATTTCTCCTCTATCAATAAATTTCTTAGGTTCCTATCAGGTAAGTGAAGAAGTATTTAACGATATTGATTTAAGTAGCTATTTTGGCTTGATTAGGGCATCTTCCCTCGCCTGTGGAGTAATCTTTGAGCTTCCTATAATTATGTATTTACTAACCAAAATTGGTTTAGTTACTCCAGAAGTTTTAAAGAAATATAGAAAATTTGCTATCGTCGGAATTTTAATTCTTTCAGCAATTATTACTCCTCCAGATGTTGCCAGCCAAATAATTGTAGCTATTCCTGTGATGATTTTATACGAGGTTAGTATTTATATCTCTGCTATAGTCATTAAAAATCAAGTAAAAAAAGAAAAATCTTTAGTTAAAAAATAATTTATAATGGATCAAGTAGAGGAATTTAATGCCTATCGGCAAATAATGAATGATAAGATTCTTGGAGAGAATAACAAAGTTCTTAAAAGAATTTTTAACTTAGATACCAATGCCTTTGCTGAAGGAGCCTTAGATGTAAAAACCAAAGAACTATTGGGTTTGGTAGCTTCCTTAGTATTGCGCTGTGATGATTGTGTAAAATATCATTTAGAATCTAGTTATAAAAGCGGTATGTCTAAAGACCAAATTATGGAAACCTTAAGCATTGGTACATTAATTGGTGGCACCATTGTGATTCCGCATTTAAGAAAAGCATACGATTATTGGGAAACACTAGAAACCAAAAATATTCAGTAAAAAACATAAGGAAAATGAAGCTACGAGCAGAGAATCTAATTAAAGCTTATAAAGGCCGAAAGGTGGTGAAGGGAATTTCTGTAGAGGTGAATCAAGGAGAAATTGTTGGTTTGTTGGGCCCTAATGGTGCGGGTAAAACGACTTCTTTTTATATGATTGTGGGACTCATTAAACCTAATGGGGGTAATATTTTCTTAGATAAAGCCAATATTACTAAATACCCTATGTACAAACGTGCTCAACACGGGATAGGATACTTAGCACAAGAAGCTTCTGTATTTAGGAAATTAAGTATAGAGGACAATATTATGAGTGTTCTTGAGCTTACCAAACTTTCTAAGAAAGAGCGGGTGGATAAAATGGAGAGCCTCATTGAAGAGTTTAGCCTAGGACATATTAGAACCAATAGAGGAGATTTACTTTCTGGAGGGGAGCGTCGTAGAACTGAAATTGCCCGAGCCTTAGCTACTGACCCCAAATTTATTTTATTAGATGAACCATTTGCAGGAGTAGATCCTGTAGCGGTAGAAGATATTCAACGCATTGTGGCGCAGTTAAAAAACAAAAATATAGGTATTCTTATCACAGACCATAACGTGCAGGAAACCTTGGCTATAACCGACAGAACGTATTTAATGTTTGAAGGAAATATCCTAAAACACGGTCAGCCAGAAGAGTTAGCTTCAGATGAGATGGTGAGAAAGGTATACCTAGGACAAAATTTTGAACTTCGGAAGAAAAAGATTTTCGATTAAATCGGAAAAGGTTTAGTTTAGTAAGGTTTTTAACTTTGTAATGAGCTATCATTCCGACGAAGGAAATTTTTCACTTGCATTTGAAATTTGACTTAAAACATTCGCCATTCTGAGCAAAACCCGACTAAGGAATCATACTCAAACAACTTGTCACCCTAAATTCATTTCAGGGTATCTTGCTAGGAAGTTCTTATTCACTTTTAATTTTGCACTTTTCACTTCTCACTTTTAGCTTTTCATTTTTCACTTAACAGCCGCTTTTAGTTTCTAGTATCCAGCTTTTCAACTCGCTTTAGAAAGATTCTTCATTCCACTGCGTTTCATTCTGAATACCAGTTCTATTTCAGCTTTTAACTTTTCAAATTTCACTCAACGTCCGCTTTTAGTTTCTAGTATCCAGCTTTTCAACTCGCTTTAGAAAGATTCTTCATTCCACTGCGTTTCATTCTGAATGACAGTCCTATTTCAGCTTTTAACTTTTCAAATTTCACTCAACGTCCGCTTTTAGTTTCTAGTATCCAGCTTTTCAACTTGCTTTAGAAAGATTCTTCATTCCACTGCGTTTCATTCTGAATGACAGTCCTATTTCAGCTTTTCATTTTTAGCTTTTAACTTTTAACTTCCGAGAGTCCATTTTCTGATAACTGCCAACTATAATCTAGCACCATGAGATTCTGAATAAAATCTTTCCTCTGTTCAGATTTTTCCAGAATGACAGGACTGGAGAGAAAGCGATGTTGAAATCATGATCAAAGATCTTTCAATCACCCCTAATTGATAGATATTAAAAAGTCTCGTTTAAAATTTTTAAACGAGACTTTTTAGAGTATACGTAATTGCTACAGAAGCAACTATGCTTATTTAACGATTAGCTTTTTACTAAAGCTCTTATCATTCGTATTTACATTAACAATATACATACCTGCGGCTAGAGAAGAAATATTTAACTCTAAAGTATTGGATGATCCCGCAGCAAAATCTTGTGTGAACATACGGTTTCCTAAAATACTATAAACACTTACACTAGATTTATTTCCTGCAATATCTTCTGCACTTATAAATACCAAATCAGTTGTAGCTGGGTTCGGATACATTTGTACATTCTGTTCAAGAACATTTACCTGAGTATTTAAACTACTTTCAGTAAATACAATTTTAAAACGATTAGAATTTATACTCGCTTCAATATCTTGGTCTACAGAAAAAGAAAACCAATTTGTTTGGTTGTTTTCAAGTGGCGTGTACGTATCTAAATATGCATCATACAAAGAAGCGTTCACCATTTCTAACCCATTAAGCTCCAATTTCAATTGATAATCACTTGCTCTATAGGTATAGTTTGCCAACTGAATTTCATCTCCCGATATTGGTTCACTTCTATTTTCCAAACTTAACAACTCGTTATTAGTATTAATAGCAATGTTCTCATCTAAATTGAAAAGCTTTCCAGCATCTGCTTCATTTACTGCATCGTTGAAACTCGTATTAAAGTTAATTGCAAAACCATCTATAGAATTTTCTGTATCGTTCTGCACAAACATATTTACATGTAATGTAGCTGTTTCTGAAGCTTGAGCTCTAAAAACTGGAATGGTTTGATTAGAATATTCTTTATCACCTTCCTCAAAATTAATTGCTACAGTACCGCTTACATTCTTCTTCTTCACAAAAATGGATTGCCCTGGTTGTAAAAATTTATTAGCGCTAGAACTTGCATTTGTGTTTGTATTGTATAAGGTCTGTACTGTCACAAAAGCTCCGCGTACATTCACTGTAGGATCCCAAACATATATAAATTGCGGATTAATTTGAGGAGAATTCGTCAAAACCTTTTCCATATCGACAATCGCTTGATAAGGATTTCCCATAAATACATATCCATTTGCTGGTGCATCTGTAGTGAGTTGGACATTTCCTTGATTCAAAGTTCCTTTAGTTCGTATCACTGTAGGAGTTGGTGTAGCAGTATTGCTATTAAGATTTATACTTCTATCTCCTCTAATCATTAAACGATAAGCTTTACCAGCTTCAATTAAATTTTGACTGGTAGTATTAATCGACGTCCAGATTTGAGCAGAATCATCATAAGTAAAGAGAGATGAATTTCCTGATGGAGTAGCATCAAAACCATTATTACCATTCATAGATCCCGTGATATGTGTTCCATAACCTGGATTAGGATTTAAGTTTTGAGCGGTAGTAGTATTATTTACTCCTTCCTGCCAATTTTGCTTTATACTTCCTGTTGTGCTAACGGCAGAAGAGAAGAATCTAAAAGCTCTTTTTGCTGGAAAATAAGTTTCCACTGTTACTTCTCCAACTACTTCTCCACCTTGAATAGAACCTAAAACAGCAGTTCTATTAAAATAACTTTTAAATGTAAATTGATCGTTGGTATAAAAATAACCTTGTCTTAAACTTACTACCCCCGTCACAGAGATTGGCGTATCTAATGTTAAAGACACTGCGTTTTCAATAATTAAATGCTTTATGATATCATTTTCAAAAACGTTAGGAGAAATATTTTGCGCAGCTGCTCCTTTAAAATAGATTTCAGATGCAAATGCAGAGGCCTTAATAAAGTTACTCGCATTGGTGGTGAAACCACCAGTAATGGTTAATCGATTTCCGTTCACATCAAAATTAGCAGATCCCATATTTTCATAATCCATAATCATAACATTTTCCGTAAGAATAATGTCGTTTGCCACAGTAGTAGAAAAAATAATATTTACTGCTACATTCGTAGGAGGCGCTACGTTATTTAACCAATTGCTATTGGTTGACCAATTAGTATTTGTAGCTCCTGTCCACGTATACGTGTTGGGTGCTTGCAGTACCAAATTAACCATATAAGTATGATTAAAAAAGCTTTCTGAGCTTGAGGGAAGCAACTCAAAGCTTCTGTTATTATCTTCGAACCAATCGCTATTTTGAGTGTCTACCCAAGTAGTGCTTTTCCCCAGAATTGTTCCTGTACATAAAAGAAAAAATAAAAAAAATAAGTTCGTAAAGTTCTTCATCATTAGTAGGTAAATTAATTAGATCACTAGAAATCAATACAAAATAATTTCCTTTGGACAAAATTAATCTACAGAAATGCTTAAAAAAAGAAGAATAAGATATACACGATAAACAGAACTTTTTATCGCTAAGTTAAATTCTAGCTCACAAAAAACTTAGTAAATATACGCCTTACTAAATCACTCCCTAACCATAAGAGAGAGAATAATATATCCTATGATAATAAAAGGTAGCGCTAAGAAATGAAAGAGAATTAAGCCTATAACACTCAAGGCTAAGAAAAGATACCGGTACCAATTATCTTTCAGCGAAAAGTTCTTAAATTTTAATGCAAAGAGGCTCACTTCCGCGTTAAGCAAAATACAGCTCAACACACTTAAACCGATTAAAAAATAAGGATTTAAAATAATTTTCACCGCCCATTCACTTTCATGAAAATGAAGAATTAAAGGCAAACTAAAAATTAAAATCGCATTAGCTGGAGTGGGAAGACCTATAAAAGAACTGGTTTGTCTATCATCTATATTAAATTTTGCCAATCTATAGGCAGAACCTAGAGTCACTAACAAGCCAAATACCGCAATCCAAGGGAAGTTGATCTCAAAACTAGAAGCACCCCAATTTTTGGGCACCAATACTTCTGCTCCCACTGCTTGACACAATAACTGAAACATTACAAGTCCCGGTGCCAGACCGCTAGTCACCATATCTGCCAAAGAATCCAATTGCAACCCTAGCTCACTTTGTACGTTAAGACTTCTTGCTGCAAGACCATCAAAAAAATCGAAGAAAATACCTAAAGCTACAAAAAAAGCAGCCATTAAAAGTTGATTTTGTAAGGCTAAAATAACGGCAATACTACCGCTCAACAAGTTTAATAACGTAATAAAGTTAGGAATTTGCTTCTTCAACATACCAATAAATTTTTTCAAAAATACAAAAGAAAGGCTTCGTACAATGCAAAATACAATAACTAAGAAGAATTAAAGTTTATATATTATAAATAAATAAGATATTTGCAAAAAAACGACGAAGTGAGAATACTACTTCTACTCCTTATAGGTTTAATTACATGTTCTACTTCTGCGCAAAGCATTAGAAAGTATTCGAATGAATTTTTGAATATTGGAGTTGATGCTGCTGCTTTTGGTATGGCCAATGCCGTTACTGCTACCACAGGCGACGTTAATTCTAGTTACTGGAATCCTGCAGGTCTTACCCGATTAGAGGATAACGAAATTGCCCTTATGCACGCCAGCTATTTTGCCAATATTGCGAATTACGATTATATTGGCGGCGCAATGCCTCTAGATGATCGCAGTGCAGTTGGCTTTAATGTGATTCGGTTTGGAGTGGACAATATTATGAACACCACAGATCTTATTGATAATCAAGGTGACATTAATTATGACCGTATTAGTTTATTCTCTGCGGCAGATTATGCGTTTACCTTTTCCTATGCTCGGCAATTGCCGCTAGACGGACTTTCCTACGGCGTTAACGCCAAAGTGATTCGGCGTATTATTGGAGATTTTGCGAACTCTTGGGGTTTTGGTTTGGATGCCGGAATTCAGTTTCAATCTAAAAACGGTTGGGAGTTTGGAGTAATGGCACGAGATATCACTACCACTTACAATACGTGGTCGATTGATGAAGATGAATACAGCAGTATTCAAGATGCGGTAGAAGGACAAAACCAAGAATTGCCAGAAACTACAGAAATCACTTTACCCAAACTTCAATTAGGAGTTGCCAAATCTTTTAAAATTCGGTATGATTTTGATATTAAAACCGAGTTAGATATGCACATGCGATTTACCCAAACCAACGATCTTATTTCTAGCTCGGCGGTGAGTATGACGCCTTCTTTCGGATTTGAAGTGGGTTATATTAAAATGATTTATTTACGTGGCGGTGTGGGGAATTTTCAAAATGTAGAACAGTTAGACCAGTCTACCAAAGTAGGATTTCAACCAGGATTTGGAGTCGGTTTTAAATACAAAGGTATTCATGTAGATTACGCCTTTACCGATATTGGCGACCAAAGTGTAGCTTTATATTCTAATGTATTTTCTTTAAAATTAGACTGGAGCGTTTTTAGATAATTCACGCTTATCCCTTTTTTATTGCACATGCTCTTAGCGCTTATCCACTTCAGCAGAAGAAAAAATATTTTAAATTTTATTTTCTACATACTTGTGTAGTGTCCAGTTTAGTCTAATTATGTCTCCTAAGTAACGTCAAGCCTTTCATCTTCCTGCTAGCATGAATTCTTTCAGGCTAGCGCTCAAAACAAGCTAAAATATAAACCTTCTTTGCCAGTAAAAGACACATTTCACTTAGGAAGTAAAATTTCTTTATTTTAAAGTGATAATCTTATCTTTGCGCATATTTTTATCCTTATGATTAAAAAATTCATCGCTGCTATTTTTAGCGGAATATTACTCTCGCTAGCCTGGCCCACATACGGTTTCCCTTTATTGCTTTTTATCTCTTTTATTCCGCTGTTATGGTTGGAATATGATATCCGTCAAGCGGAAGAAAAAAAAGGAGCGCTTCAAGTTTTTCTCTATAGCTACCTTACTTTTTTTATCTGGAATTTCACCACCACCTCTTGGCTCTATTACTCTACCCCTTTTGGTATGTGGTTTGCAGTGGGAGTTAACTCTCTACTGATGAGTTTAATAGTTTTGGTCTATCACTATTTAGCAAAAAGAGTTCCTTTTCATATTTCGGCTATATTTTTAACTTCGTTATGGATTAGTTTTGAAAACCTTCACTTACAATGGGAATTTTCTTGGCCGTGGCTTAATTTAGGAAATGCTTTTTCTGAATATTACCAGTGGATACAATGGTATGAGTTTACAGGAACTTTTGGAGGAACTTTATGGGTCTGGATTTTAAACTTTATCATTTTTAAAAGCATTTTACTTTACCTTCAGTATAAAGACACCGCTATCTTAAAAGGAGTCGCAATTCATGCCATATTGCTCATAGGGATTCCTATTGGGATTTCGTACTATATGTTTTATGAGCTTTCCTATGAAGAAGAACCTCAACTGGAAACGCTTATTCTGCAGCCCAATATAAACCCGTATACCGAAAAATACAATACCAATGATAAACGTATTGGAGAAGTCTTGTATCAATTAACACAAGAAAAAATAAGCGAGAACACAGAGCTCGTACTTGCTCCCGAAACCGTTTTTGCAGACGGAACAGAACTCACGCAATGGGATTTTTCTTTTGGAAAAAATCTAAGTTTAAAAATGATAAGTACTTATCCTAAAGCAAATTTTCTAGGCGGAATCTCATTTTATGAAAAAATTACTTCCGAAGAAAATGTAGAAGAGCAAACCAATTTTGTGAGAGAAGGCCTTTGGTACAATGACTATAATTCTGCTTTTATGCTGAATTCAAAGAAAGAAGATCAAATTTACCATAAATCTAAATTGGTGGTTGGCGTAGAGAATTTTCCTTATCAGAGTGTTTTAAAGCCCATCTTAGGCGATGCGATGATTGATCTTGGTGGAACGGTAGCGATGAAAACCACGCAAGAAAATCGGGAAGTATTCCAAACGCTACAACAGCATAGAATTGCTCCTATTATTTGCTATGAATCAGTTTATGGGGAATATGTCACTGGCTATGTAAGAAATGACGCTCAAGTATTAGCAATTATCACCAATGATGCTTGGTGGGGAAATACTCAAGGGCACCAACAACATTTAAGTTATGCAAGGCTACGTGCGATAGAAAGCAGACGGTCTGTTGTGCGAAGCGCCAATACAGGAATTTCGGCAGCGATTAATCCAAAGGGAGAAATCATGGAAAGTTTGGGCTACGAAAAACAAGGAAGTCTATTGGTACAAGTTCCTATCGTTAAGAAAATCACCTTTTATGTCCGCTACGGAGATTATATCGCAAGAATTTCCCTATTTATGCTCATCTTTGTCTTGCTCTTTGCGTTTACTCGTAGAAGAGGGGACGTTTAAGGATTGGTTTGTGTGAGATGAGGATGCTGAAATCGTGCTAGGAAATTTGAAGTATTCTACTTTACAATCAACACCAAGAAAAACGAGAAGAAGATGCTGAAACAAGTTCAGCATGACAGTTCTGTTTGTTATTCCCATGTGACCTCTCACCCTGAATTTATTTCAGGGTCTCATTCTAGGAAATTTGAAGTATTCTACTTTACAATCAACACCAAGAAAAACGAGAAGAAGATGCTGAAACAAGTTCAGCAT
>NZ_JAVRBG010000017.1:27247-48323 GCF_031845265.1 Mesonia ostreae
GTTCAGCATGACAGTTCTTTTTGTAAGTCCCTCGTGACCTGTCACCCTGAATTTATTTCAGGGTCTCATTCTAGGAAATTTGAAGTATTCTACTTTACGATTTACAGCAAGGAAAACGAGGAGAAGATGCTGAAACGAGTTCAGCATGACAGTTCTTTTTGTAAGTCCCTCGTGACCTGTCACCCTGAATTTATTTCAGGGTCTCATTCTAGGAACTTTGAAGTATTCTACTTTACAATCAACACCAAGAAAAACGAGAAGAAGATGCTAAAACGAGTTCAGCATGACTGTGCTATTTGTCATTCGCTTATGACCTGTCACCCTGAATTTATTTCAGGGTCTCATTCTAGGAAATTTGAAGTCCACTCCAAGTGAATTCATAAAAAATAAGACTACTCTACTGCCCTCTAAAAAAGATGACCGTACTCATGGTTTTCAAGATAATTCTTAAATCTAAAAACATCCCGCGGTGTTTGATGTAATATAGGTCGTATTGCAGCTTAGTCAAGCTGTCTTCTGCAGATTCCCCGTATTTTACACTCACCTGCGCCCAACCTGTTAATCCTGGTTTTATAGCATGTCTTATCTCATAGAAAGCAATAGACTGTGAAAGTTCTTCAACGAAAAATGGGCGTTCTGGTCGCGGACCTATAAAACTCATTTCACCATTCAACACATTTAAAAATTGCGGAATCTCATCAATGCGCGTTTTTCTTAGAAATTTACCAAAAGCTGTAATTCTAGCATCATCTTTTGTTGCGAATTGAGCCCCCAGTTTTTCGGCATTGGTAACCATAGTTCTAAACTTAACAATCTCAAAGTTCTTTCCTGCTTTTCCTACTCGGGTTTGTTTATAAAATAAAGGTCCTCTGTTCCAACCTAAATTCATCAATAAAACGAATGGACTTAAAATTAATAAAAAGAGAAGACCTATGCATGAGAAAACCAAATCGAACATCCGGTGAAAGAACAGGTAAAGTTTATTCTGGTTACTCCTGCTAAACGGAAAATATTTATAAAAGTCTTTCTGTAGATTCTCTACTGGTAATCTATGGGTTAACTCCTCATACACATTAAAATATTCTTTAATGGGATAACCTTCCTTCAGTAAAACTAATAATTTTACATACAGTTCTTTTACTACACCTTCTTCTAAAGAACTAGAGACTACAATCTCACTCACTCGCATTTTTTTTACCATTTGCAGTAAGTGAGACAATTTTACCTTGGGAATCTGATCAGAAGAATTATCTTCTAAGGTATTAAGATAACCAACCACCACGTAGTGAGGATCTGCTGCTTGTAGATTTTCTGCAATTTTATCAATTTCAAAAGAATCTCCTACCACCAAGACATTTTTATAAAAACGCGGCGAAACTATAAGCGTAATATAAGCTATACGCCATACACAAAGCGCACCTAGAATAGCCAAAAAGAAATAAATGATTTGCAGGCGGTTCTCGGGTAAGGATGGAGTATAAAAAGGAGTTAATAAATAAAACAATACCGTAACAGAGGTAGTAAGAATAATATTTTTAAACACCCTACTTCTATCATTTGTCTTTTGAAGACTGTACAGCTCAAAAATAGTGGCAAATACAGTAAGATATATGGCTAAAACAATGGACCATGCCCAATTGTCTGCGCTAATCATGAAATAACCAAAATTAAAAATACTACTTACTGCATATAAGCTTATTAAAACAAAAACGATATCAAAAATTCTTAAAAGAATTTTTCGTTCAGAGATTTCAAAATGTATTTTAGACTTTGGCTTCATTCCTTAGATAAAAGTTTGCAAATATATCAATTTTTATGAGCTTAAAACTCTAATCCATTGCTCTTTTATGATCTTCCAATCAAAGTTTTCAACTAACTTTCTTGCCGCTAGAGAACGTTTATAGGTTTCTGTAGGATTTTCTACAGCTTCTTTTATAGCTTCTAACATAAATTTCACTTGATTAGGCTCTACCAATAAAGCATGTATGTTATGCTTTAAAAGGTAAGGAATCCCCCCCACGTTGGTGGAAACTATGGGTAATCCTAATGCTGCAGCTTCCATTAAACTCATTGGGGTATTGTCAAAATTAGTAGTATTCAAAAAAATATCGAATTCTTTAGAACGATTTCTCCACTCTTCTTTTGAAAGCTTACCCGTAAATTCCACTGGTAATTGATGTTTTTCTGCATAAGTTTTACAAGCATTAAAAGCAGCCGCATCTTGTGGACCTATCATGCACAATTCTGCTTTGGGATAGGTTTTTAAAAGCTGTTCCAATACCTTGATCGCTAATAGCGGATGATAAATTTCAGCAAATGAACGCACCCATAAAATTTTAGGAGCCACTTGTTTTCTCTCTTTAAAATCATAATCTGTTATATCAAACCCATTAGGAATCAACTCTGTCTTATAATTTTCCTGTAAAAAAACCTCCTTAAGATAATCAGAAAGACTTATAAGGTGTTCTGCTTTGGAAAACAAAGTCTTAGAACTTTTAGGGTTTTCATTTAGTCTAGACTGCAAATTTCCACCTCGCAAAATACAGATGTATGGAATTCCTCTAAGTCGTGCCAATAGCGCAGATACATATGCGTACCAAAAATTTCGCGTGCTATAGGTATCTATTAAAATTACCGAATTGGAAGAGGTGACTTGCAATACACTCCATAGCATATGCAAAAATCTTATCAGTATATTTTGATAGGAAGATACTTGCTTTACGGAATAACCCCAAGCTTTTAGCTTTCTTCCTAAAAACTCTACTCCAGTCTCATTTTTACCGTGCTGGGAGAGTTGATTTCCTAGGTAAAGTATTTTTTTTCTTTTTTCCATAAGATAAGTTCAATAAGGCCAATCCATAAATAAAACCAGGCGCCGCAATTCGCATAGAGCTGTGCGCTACCGTGAGAAGCCAGAAAGCCAGAAAAGAATAAAAGTAAATATTGTTAAGTCCCTGCGCTCTAGCCACTAGAGGAGCAAAAATTAAAATTAAAAGGGCTAGGATTCCAAAGAGTCCATGTTCGGCCAACATCCTACTAACTTCATTATGCGTAGGTAAGGAAACTCCCATATGCTCCTCGTGGTAAATTTTTGTGGCTCCTATGCCTATGCCAAAAATAGGTTCATCTGTAAAAGCATCAATTTCTGCACTCAACAAATCACCTCGACCCGTAGCAATATCTTCTTTTTCTCTTCCTAACGCATCCTCATTTCCATAACGGTTGCCTAATAAACCTCCCGTTTGGCTTAGTGCAAAAAGCCATATCCCAATGGTTACCGCAAAAGTAATCAAGATTTTATATGTGAGTTTTGCTTTCATTCTTAGGCCAGAAGAAAAATAAAGCATTACGATAAACATTAGAGAGATAAGAATGGCGACAAATACACCCCCTCGCGAAAAGGTGAGTAAGGCACGATGCGCCATGCCTATTAAAAAAATCATCATCACCACTTGCACCAACTTGTTTTTGTAAGGGATTAGCAAACGCGTAAATAAAATAAAGACGCCTAAGCCTAACATAGTCGAAACTTGATTGGCTCCATAACCCCCAGACAAGGATGCATTAGAAGCTGTGTTGGTCACCATAAGATTCTCTGGGGTGTATAAATAAAGATATACCGTCATAGCTATAATTGGGTAGAGCATAGTGTCTAGAATCTGTAAGAACGTACTCATCTTCAATCTTCTCCCATAACAAAACAACGCCGCTACACAAAGACTTATAGGTCCACTTAAATTAAACAGAATTGTTTTCCGATAGAGAAATAAATCAGTACCAAAATAATCTAGCGCCCCTATAAGACCTGGCAGTAGTAGAAGGATATAAAAAACATAAGGATACGCTTTTCGCTTAAAACCTTCGTAAAACATTCCAAAGATTAAAAATAGAATAACCGCATACTTCCCAGTTTCGTAAAAAACCATGGCTTTAGTCATTCTAAAAAACACTTCTCCCCCAGCCATGTAAGCACAAGCAATTAGCACCTCTTTTTCCTTATTTTTTTTCGTGATAAAACGATAAATAAAATAAATAATACAAGCCACCACATACACTTTCATAAATGGTCTAAATGCAAATGCCAAGAACCCCAAACCTACGTGAAGTAAGATGGGCGTTAGGGGACGCAGCTGTTGGAGCTTATCTTTTCTTTTTATTATATTATTCACGCTTTAATATTTCTAACTGAATGCGCTTTCTATAATTTTCAAAGGTAAAGTCATGAGCTACCTTATACGCCTGTATTGCTTTTTCTTTTAATATTTCTTGATTATCTTCCTTAAAAATTTTTAATAAGGTGTTTTTTAATGTTTCTGCATTGGGCGGATCTATACTATAACCATTTTGAGAATTAATATATTGGCCAATACTCGAAACATTCGATACTATGGGAATGCATCCATAATTCATCGCTTCGGCAATTACTTTAGGAAAGCCTTCTGATGCTGTACTTGGCAGTAGTAAGAATGAAGACTTTTTATATATTTTAAATACTTCGTCTCTATTTAAAAATCCATGAAAACTTGCAGGTAAATGAGTTGTACGTACCTGTTTTTCATATTTTTCTCTTTTCTCTCCGTTTCCTATAAAATGAATCTGTTCTACATATTTTTCGCAATCTATTGCTGAAAATGCATCTAAAATTCGTTGCACCCCTTTTTCATCTTCTAAACGACCCACAAAGCAGAAGGTAAATTTAGCTTGGTAATTTTTGGCTTTCATAACCTGTAACCCCTCCTCTCTTTCTGGAAGCGTAAGGCATGGGTTTGCAAAGGTGAGGCAATGTTTGGGTTGATTGGGCCAAGCGCCATTGATCGTCACTATTCGATTTTGATTTTTTAGAAGCTTCCTCTGCAAAGCATATCCTAACGGAGCATTTTGTTGGTTCCAATTTCCAGCATATTTAAACCACCCTTTTTTATTGGAAAATCTACCTAAATAAGGAATTATATATATACCCATACCTACGGGCGCTCGAAATTGAAAGGCATCTACTTTTTTTAAAACTTCAGCAATGATTTTTAACGTCTTTGGTAAATTACTTACTACTGTAAATTTATCCTTTACGGTTCTTCCACCAGAAGGAGGTAAAGCTACAAACTCTACATTGGCCGCTAAGTAGGGTAAAGAACTAGGTGGTGCATCCATTTCGTGAAGAAAAGCCACATGGTATATTTTTTCAAAATCCTTGGCTAAATGATTTACTTCACTAATGGTAGGTCCCCAACCAACAATTTCTCCATTCTTGTTTCGAAAATGTTGAGTATGTGATATAATCGCTAATTTCATTTTTTAATCAATTTTAAGTAAGGCTTTATGCGTTGGTCCCAAGAAAAATCTTTAGACCAGTTACTAGCATTTAGACTATAAATCGCATACTCTTGTTCAATTTGGCTTAGCGCTTCTAAAATCTCTTGAGGCCGATGTGGATCTACCAAGACTCCTGATTTCCCCGAATCAATGGCATCTTCAATTCCGCAATTCTTCGCTCCAATGGCGGGAAGAGCTAGTGCATTGGCTTCTAAAATCGCAATTCCAAAACCTTCAACATTTCCGTTATCTGTTTGCTCACTTAACATCATAAATACATCTGAGTCTTGCAACAAACTTAGTTTTTTCTTCTCACTTACCTGTCCGTGAATTTTTAAATGTTCTGCCACGTTAAGCTCTTGAGCCAAGGTAATAAGTTGTTCTGCTTCCGTAGGAATACCTACAATATGGTAGGTAAGTTGAGGAAATTTCTTTAATAACTTAGGTAAAGCTTTTACCACATTGTGCTGTCCTTTACGTTGACTTAAGTTTCCTACGGTGATAAGTTGAAGATTTTTACTCACACTTTTAGGCACTTGAATGTCTTTGGGTAAAGCCATTTCAAAACCGTTTAGAAATACTGATATATTTTTTAAATTTAATTCATTTACCAAAGAAGCTGTATAATTAGATACTGCTACAACCTCATGCATCTGCCTAATGCTCCACAAAGTTAATTTTTTCAACAAAGAACTGCTTAAACCCAATTCACTTCCGTGTAAGACCGCAATTTTTTGCTGTTGGGAACTTATTTTTAAAGCTCCCCCCATCCATAAAGAATATTTTCCAGAAAAGATAAATACATCATATTTCTTAGTTAACTGCTTTAACTTGCGCCAGCGTTCAACATAGGTTTTGAGAATAGGAGAATGACGTGGAGTTCGGTACACCTCAAAATCTTGAGCAGCATCAAATAGCTCTTCCTCTTTGCCTTCTGCAGAACGTTGATCGGTTATCACACCAACTTGGAAACCGCGTTCAGCAAAATTCTTAGCCAATTGCCACGCATGATTTCCTATGCCCCCAGGTTGCGGAGGAAATTCAGAAGTGATTAAAAGTAGTTTGGTTTTAGTTTTCAATATTCCGTTTTCAGTTTTAAGTATTCAGTCTTCAGTCTTCAGTCTTCAGTCTTTAGTCTTTAGTCTTTAGTCTTTAGTCTTTAGTCTTTAGTCTTTTAAGATGAAAATTACAATTCTCCAATTCGTGGTCCTTGCTTTAATTTTTTACTCGATAATTTCCATGATTTAATGACTTGAAACAAAATTAATGGACTAATTAGTATACTAAATACACTACCCATTAACATATATATCGCATTTTGCTTAAATCGATACGGAATTACGGAGGGTGGAATGGTTTTGAGCAATACCCAACGCGCAGTCGCGTTTCCGAAATACTTTCGGTATAGATACAGTACGGAGGGAATAGGTCGCGGTGAAAACCATTTTTTGGTTCTAAACGCATCCCAGCTTCCCATTTCTCGTAAGCCTCCAGACCCCACTTTGAGATGCAAACGTTTCGCTAAGGGATTGGATACATTTTTATAATCTGCTAAATAACTACGCAGTCCAAATTCTCCATCCCCCATACGTTGTTTTTCAAATTGCCGATCGAACAATCCAATTTTTTTAAATATGCTTTTAGGTAAAAGTACATTTCCCGTATCCAGCTGAGCACTCAAGCAAAAATAGGCGTAATTTTCAGGTAGCTTTGCCCCTTCCTTAGATATAGAAACTCCCGAGCTAATATCTGCTTTAAAAAAATCCAAAGACTTTAAGTGCTGTTCAATCCAATCAGAAGCTATTCTACTATCATCATCAAACAATAATATATAATCGCCTTTTGCATTTCGAATAGCATTATTTCTAGCCAGCCATAAGGCCTTTTCTTCTTGGTAATTAAGGTTGATTTTTAACTTAAAGTCATTATAAAATTCTTTTTGAAAAGGTTCAGATTGATCCACCACCAAAACTTCAAAATTCGTATAACTTTGTTTTTCCAAATCCTCTAATACGTCTTTTAAATAGGGATAACGATTTAAGGTAGGTATAATGACACTTACCAATGGCTGCCTTGCAATTAAATCTGAATGAAAATTATGATACTCTATATGTGATAAGGCATTATGCGCATAATTTAAGCGTTTCACATTTCGAGTTTTCCAATACCCATTAATTTCCTTAAACGGATTTTTAAAAGAGAACAAGCGCACAATTAGCACGTAGATCACCCAAGCCTTATGAAAGTTTTTCCGAATAAATCGGTATTCATCGGCCACAGGAACTCGTTCAAAATGAGTATAGGTAGTGGTTTCACCTAAATAACCCATTTGAATGGCCTGCCATGAAACATCATAGGCTGTAGCTTTTTCACTTTGATAGGCAGCATCTTGAGGTATATTTTCTACTATTATGGACGGCAATTCGCTAGAAATAGGAAACACAAAATGTCCACTGTTTCGCTTTAAACGAAAGTAATGCCCCGGTTGCACATATTTAAGAAATTGAAAAATCATGCTTCAAGAAATAATAAAACGTTGTTTAGCGTTACCGCCGTTCTTCGCAAACGCAAAGATTCCCTTTCATTTTCCATCAGCTCGCTAAAGGAGTGCTTATAAAATTTACTAAAATTTTTAGCCTCAGTAAGCTCTATTCCATCAAACCAACTGGTCTGTGTCGTTTGCTTCTGATCTGATTTTAACTGGCGAAAGCGACTAATTAACTTTTTAAAATACTCATTGTAGATTCGTCCTACGTGATCCTTAATGAGGGGCTTAGATCTAAAAGGCCTTCCTTCGGAATAATCAATAGGTAACTTCGGAAATAATTTTTGATTAATTCGTCGCAAACGTTCTTTATTAAAGTTGCTATAGGCAGAAGAAGTAATTCCCCATTCTGCAGCTTTTTTATCTCCCAGAATAAATACAGGATATACATAGAAACTTGTATCCTGTAAATGGGCAAATGTCCAAGTTAATCCTCTATTTAAATGATAAAACCATAAGGCCCATTGTTTTCTTGTTTTAAACTGAAGATATTCCTTGCCATAAGCAAGCTCTTTTTCTAAAAACTCTTGCATATAGTGTTTATTCACGGGTTCTTGAAATTCTGCAAATCCATTTTTAGGCATTCTAGGCAATAATGCATAATGAATTAGATCATTATAAATAGTTTTAATAGAACCTGGCTTTTTCCAAGCCGAAGCGAAAGAGTTTTCATTCATAGGCAATATAGATAAACCTGTATGTAAAATTTCATTCGGTTCAACTTTGTCATATAATCTACTATAATTGCCTCCGCGGAAGTAAATTCGGCCATCGGTCATTAACGTATAATGATATGCTTTTTCCTTTTCGCCTTCTATTTTTTCATAATCCAATTGCAGCGTTTTGTTTAACTCTTCCACAATAGGATTTTCTTTATCTTTTAAAGACTTTAAAGTAGGTCGAATCTTTTGCTTGAGTAATACCCCTAGCACAAATCTACTATCTAGACCACCAGACATCGCTAAACTTTGGTTTTCACTTTGTGGAATCACCTCCTGCAACCTTTCTACCATTTTTGTTTCATCTGATTTTTTAAATTTAAAACCTGATATTTGAACCATTTCTCTGGTAGTTACATTTCTCCCATACAAATAAGGAATACGTTTAATAGAATTAAACAAAGTCAAGTTCCCTGGAAAATAACCTACCGCTGTCAGGAGTTGTAATAGCTTGGTATCTGGAAGAACGTGATTAAGCTTAGCTAACAAAATGCTAAAGTCTGAAACCGAACCTTCTGCGTCATAATATAAGCCAGTAACCTCATTAGGCTCTATAAACAATTGGTTTTCTTTGATGATTAACCTACTGTTTTGCAGTAAAGAGGAAGTATGCTCTGGCATATTTTCATTACTTTCAATAGGGAGGTTTGAATAAGAGTCTTCAAAACTTTTTTTCCCAATGATACAACCATTGTTATAAATTAATAATTGGTCTTGGGGTCTTGCAGAAAACCAATACAGTGAATAATCTAAAAAAGAATAGCTATAGATTTCACCAAAATTGAAAGTCGTAGTCTTAAAAGCTGCTTGATAAACTTCTAATACTTTCAGTGCATTTTTATTTTTTGTAAGAATAAACATATACTTATTTTAAAGAGTCAAATTCATTTTTAAAGAAACCATCCAAACATAACTTCTCTTCCCAAAGTTTTCTATTGGCTTTACATAATTCTTGTAATTGATTTTCTGATAAATTATTGTGAAAAGAGAGAAGCTTTTCAGCAACTTTATGCATTTCTTTTTTGTCGACCCAAACTATATGTTTTTTCCATTCTATTTCTTCTGCTAGCGGTAAAAATCCATCGGTATGTATATATAGAGGTATGCGTCCCATCATTAAAGTTTCATAAAAACGCACAGAAAAATTTCCTGCTCCACGTACACACAGAATGTACTGCGAATCTTGTATGTTTTGATAAAACTCTTGGGTAGTTTGATGGGTGTCTTTTTGTTGCGTTACTCCTGCTCTGTATTTCTTCCGCAGAATAAATTGATCTTTTACGTTAGAATTCTTTTGTAGTAGCTCTAAGGCCTTAGCTCGCAGATAGGTACTCGAAATCAGTTTTTGGGGCTCATTAGGACTAGATCCCACATACGTTTGTAGGTTGCGTAAACCAATTTTAGTCACTTCTTTAAAGGCATTGGCTTTAGAAGCAATGGCTTGACCGCAAAAACCAACTTTTGGTTTCTCTTCCCAACCTAAATTTTCTAAACCCTTCCAAGCAGGCGAATTCGTATAGTAATCTTCTATTAGTACAGGCATTCCCTTGTGTCCTTTTTGATTGCGACTCACATAGCCACCAAAACGAAATACCATCACATTAGAAAATTGTGGTGTTTTTACACCCGCATCTCCAGGATTATGAGACCAAACAATTTTTTGAAATGATTTCGCTTGCTCAACTAAATCTTGAGCTTTATCCAATTGTTTGGTATGTTTATAATAATACCAAGACATAGGAAGAATCACTACCTCTGCTTCGTTCATAGAAGAAACAAAGCAATAATCCTCTTGGCTAACTCCGTACATACTTTTACGCTGCTCATCTGTAAAGCCGTCGCCTTTTATAAAAGGTTTCAATAACGGAAATAAGTGTCCGCGGTAGTTTTTATCGTAATGTAAGGGGGGATAAAAAATCTTCATGAAATATCTTCCGTATAGAACCGATTAAAGTCCACTTTTTGCTGCTGCAAAGAAAAGCTATTTTTTACGCGTTTTTGCCCCTGTTGACTTATTTTTTCTTTCTTTTCAAAATTTAAGAAGGAAATCTCTTGTATTTTAGATGCCAAAGCTTGCGCGTCCAGTTTTTTAACCAAGAATCCGGTTTCCCCTTCTTGTATATTCTCTGGAATACCTCCAACGGCGAAAGCGATACTTAGCTTGCCTATAGCTTGGGCTTCCAATATAGCATTGCAAAAGCCTTCATTTAAACTAGGTTGCACATACAAGTCTGCTTTCTTCACCATTTCTAGCGTTTCAGTATGGGATAATTTTCCTAAAAATTGAACTTCTTTATTCAATTCTAATTCATATCTATGGTAATGATAACGCTCCTCATCTGCGATACTCCCACCTCCTATCACCTGCCATAAAAAGTCTACTTTGGCGTCTTTTAAAATTTTAGCAGTTTCTAAAAGCAAGTCTACGCCTTTTATATAATGCAAGCGCGCTATAGTAAGCAATAATAGTTTAGTGGTTGTTTTCTTTGCTGAAGTAGCTTTCAAAAGTTTCGAATTTACCGCAGGAGTAATAATCTGTAAAGGAACATCTTTAGAAAGACCCAAGGCATACCCTTTTTCTACTAAATACTGAGATATACTATGCACTTTATCTACATACTTCCAAAGCCTGTTATATACATTAGGATTTTTTAACGGAAATACATTGATGTCATACCCCCGAAAACTTACCGCCATTTTTGCTTCAATAGATTTTGCAACTAATTCTCGCTCTATTGTCATCGTTGCAAAGCCAAAATGCAACCAATCTATATCTAATTTCAGCAAAGTAGCATTCATATATATTTTCTCTACGATACGCTTCCAAGATGTTTTTTCTTGCTTTTCTAATTGATAATACGTTTTCACTTGCTTCAAATAAGGCAATAAACGTATACCTACCCAAAGCATAGCTATGACTTGTAAAAAACTATTTGCATAAACTTTTGGATGGGTTTTATGCTCACATAAATCAAAGTCTGTCTTAGATTTAGCAGTTACTAAAATAACTTCGTGACCGCTTTCCTTTAGACCTTCAATCTTTGAACGAAAAAAAGTTTCAGAATATGCAGGAGGTGATGGTATTACCAAGGCAATTTTCATAAAGATTACAATTTAAGCTAGTATTTTTTTGTAAAAAACTTCATGCTTTTCCACTTCTATCTCAATACTGTAGTTCTTCTTAACGAAATCCCGAAACATAGCGCCTTGCTGCATCAAATCCTTTGTGTTTAGGATTAGAAAATTTCTTAGTACCTGTTCGAGATCCACGATATTCTCCGGTTGAAAAAGATGTGATTGGTAATTTTCCAATTGATCATTTATACCAGGCACCTTAGAGCCAATAACCGTAGTCCCAGAAGCCATGGCTTCAAGTAATGCTACTGGTGAGCCCTCTCCAATATTTTTAGTAGGCAGGACAAAAACTTCGGCCTCGTTTAAGAATTGATTAACCGCCAATTGTTTTCCTGTAAAAATAATTTTATCCTCTAAATCTTTTTCCTTTACTAATTTTTTCAACTCCTTACCATAAGGATTATCTGCGTTACCCACCAACCAAATCACCCAATTATGATTGACTTCTTCTAAGTTTGCAAATGATTGTATTAACAACTCTATGCCTTTTACAGGAGCCATATTTGCTACGGTTATTAAAATACGTTGATCGATTCCAGTATTAAATTTTTTTCTTAGTTCTTTATTTTTTTGCTCTAAGGGGGCAAAAGATGTGGTATTCACACCTCTAGATATTAAATCTGTTTTTTTTGAAGTTGGATACATTTTATTTTTCATATCCGTATTCTGAATAATAATTCGCTTTGCTAAAAGTGATCTCAACTTCCAAGCATTTTTTGAAGCGCCTCCCCAGTTCATATTTTTTTTAGTAAAAGTCCACGTAATACCAGCTAGTTTAGCCGCCAAGGCTTCAGTATAGTCTGGCGCATAATGAAAACTATGTATAATATCTGGTTTTATTTCTTTAAACTTTTTGGAGATTTTCCTAACCGAATTGAATAAAGCAGAAAGAGGTCTTGGATTAGATAAATATGAATAAATATGTATAGGGATGCCAGATGCTTTTACCGTTTTAAAAAACTCCCCCCGGTCATGCAAACACATAATATGCGGTTCGAAGATATCTTTATCCAAGCCTTTAGCAATATTCAATAAAGCTTTACCACTTCCTGCGGTATCAAAATTAGGTATCGTATAAAGAATTTTTATTTTTTTCATTTTAACAAAGCATATAAAGTGAATAAAGGCCATTTATAATCTGCTTCTCCCTTGGTATGTGCGGTGAGCATATTTTCAATATGTTTTTTATTTAAGTCGAAATTTGTTGCTCTATCGCTTAGCAATACCTCTTCAAATTTAGGTTGTAAATCTGATCGCAACCAACCCGTTAGGGGTACAGAAAAACCTTTTTTTACCGACTCTTCAGGCACTTGTGGAATTCGTTTATGTAATACATCTTTTAATAGTTGTTTCTGTCTACCACCACCATAACTCAATAATGGATCTATTTGAATTGCTGTTTCAATCATTTTTTTATCTAAGAAAGGCACTCGCACCTCCAAGCTGTTTCCCATACTAGCTAAATCCACCTTTCTTAAGGTTTTTTGCATCATTCCATAAAATTCAGCGTGTCGCATCTTAGATAAAAGGTCTCTTATGTTTCCCGTATTTTCGTAATTGTACACATTGTATTCTTCTGGCAAATTAACTTCGCTTAGACTTGGAGCTAAACGTTGAAGGTCTTTTGAGCGCATACGCGAATGAAGTCCTTGGTGTGCTTTAGATTGAAAATCATTTAATAAAACTTCGTTGACGAATTTCTTGTTAAAGGTTGCGCGATCGGCAGCATAAATACCCTGACGTATGAGCTTAGGAAAGGCTTGAAATTTAATGTTTTTACCTACGCTCCAAAAACGTTCATATCCAAAAAACAATTCATCACCACCATCGCCACTTAAAGCAACCGTAACTTCTTTTTTGGCTGCTTTAGAAACCAAAAATGTTGGTAAAATACTAAAATCAGCCATAGGTTCATGCAAAGAACTCATGGCTTCTTCCCAATATTTTAAACTTTCTTTGGCATCTAGATGCCATATAGAATGTTTAATCTTTAAAGCGTCTGCAAATTGTTTTGCGCGCTCGCTCTCATCGTGCTTATTACTATCAGAACCAATGGTGTAGGCTTTTAAATCAAAATTATTTCGCTTTATGCTAGAGCAAACCAATGTAGAATCTACCCCTCCCGATATAAAAGCACCCAAGGGAACATCTGCCATAAGCTGTCTTTTTACACTGTCATCTAAATTTTCTTCAATTAATTGTAAAGCTTCTTCTCTATTCGTTATGGTAGATTTATCTTCTTTTGGTAATTCCCAATAGCGGATTTTATTCACCTTGCCCTGATTTGTGAAATGTACTATTTCCCCCGGTAAAACTTGAAAAGTATCTTGATACAAACCAAAGGGAGCTGGCATATAATGTTGCTCTAAATATAGTTTAAGCACTTTCGGATCTACCGATTTCGAACTAAAAACGGGATGTGCAGTAATTTGATTGTATTGACTGGCAGCTACTAATGATTTTCCATTCCATCCATAAAATAATGGTTTTATTCCCGCAAAATCCCTTGCCAAGTATAGGTCTTCTTTCAATTTGTCATATATACATAGTGCGAACATTCCATTTAAAGATTCTACAGTTTTCACTACCCCCCACTCTTCCAAGCACGCACTAATGGTTTCAGAATCACTTGTACCCTGAAAGTTAGAAAAGCGTAATTGTTTACGCAACTCTAGATGGTTATAAATCTCCCCATTAAAAACAATGGCAAAATTTCTTTGGTGACTATGCATAGGTTGCCTACCCGTTTCAGATAAATCTACAATAGCCAAACGGTTAAAGCCCAATTGAACATTGTTCTGATTGCTCCAATATCCTTGCGAATCTGGACCTCGCAATATGGATTTATCAAGAATTTGTTTAAACTTTGATTGGTCTGTAAGCTGACCATTACTATTAAATTCTGCTAAAAATCCGCACATGAAGCTTTCTTAATTTTAGATGTGAATATAGGCTTGAGTTTTGCTCTATTCGTTAGAAACGTTAAAAATAGTAATTTAATTAAATTTTATTGGTACATATAAGAGTTATATCGTTTCACTGTATCATTTCATGCGAAGCTAATATAGGATGCTTCAAACAATTCCGACAATTTCGGGGCTGCATGCCAATACTCAAACCCACCTGTCATCTTGAAAATAGCTACAATCACCACACTCACCTGCCATCCTCAAAAAACCTCAACATCACCATTAACTGTCATCCTGAAAAAATCTGACTGAAAGGAAGATTTTGTTCAGGATCTTATTCTTAGGAAGTATCACTTGCGAGGGTAAGGCGTTGTCTTAGGCATGAGATGCTGAAATAAATTCAGCATGACAGGACAAGCGCATGACAAGAAAAGAGCATGACAGGACTCAAACCCACCTGTCATCCTCAAAAAAGCTCAACATCACCGCTACCTGTCATCCTCAAAAAAGCTGACTGCAAGGAAGATTTTTTTCAGGATCTTATTCTTAGGAAGTATTACTTGCGAGTATAAGGCGGTTTCATAAGCATAAGATGCTGAAACGAGTTCAGCATGACAGGACAAGCGCATGACAAGACTCAAAACTACCTGTCATCCTCAAAAAAGCTCAACATCACCGCTACCTGTCATCCTGAAAAAAGCTGACTGAAAGGAAGATTTTGTTCAGGATCTTGTTCTTAGGAAGTATCACTTGCGAGGATAAGGCATTTTCATAAGTATAAGATGCTGAAACGAGTTCAGCATGACAGGACAAGCGCATGACAAGACTCAAAACTACCTGTCATCCTCAAAAAAGCTCAACATCACCGCTACCTGTCATCCTGAAAAAAGCTGACTGAAAGGAAGATTTTGTTCAGGATCTTATTCTTAGGAAGAGTTACTTGCGAGGGTAAAACGTTGTCTTAGACATGAGATGCTGAAATAAATTCAGCATGACATGAAAAGAGCATGACAAGACTCAACATCACCTGTCATCCTGAAAAAAGCTGACTGCAAGGAAGATTTTGTTCAGGATCTTATTCTTAGGAAGTGTTACTTATGAGGGTAAGGCGGTTTCATAAGCATAAGATGCTGAAACGAGTTCAGCATGACAGGACTAGCGCATGACAAGACTCAAACCCACCTGTCATCCTGAAAAAAACCTCAACATCACCGCTACCTGTCATCCTGAAAAAAGCTGACTGAAAGGAAGATTTTGTTCAGGATCTTATTCTTAGGAAGAGTTACTTGCGAGGGTAAGGCATTTTCATAAGTATAAGATGCTGAAACGAGTTCAGCATGACAGGACAAGAGTACAATAAAAATGTTAAAGCCACTCCGACGATTTTGGGGCAGCAAGACAAAATTTTCTGGATGAGAAGCTATTTAGTATCTTAATCAACCACGGTAAAATGGCAGTATGTAAAATGCAAAAAATTTATATAAAGAATTACTACGAGTTAAAATAATCAACCACATATACATTTTAAATAAGAATGGTAATTTTATAGGTTCCATTTCATTTAAAAGTTGAGTACTTAGTTTAACTCGTTTTTTAAATCCTTGCGTTGCTATTAATAGTTTAAAGACAGAGGCGAATAATTTTTTATGCAGCAAAACTTTGAAGGCTTGAGGGGTTTTTCCTCTCCTATAATAAGGAATATAAATAGTTATATATTGGTTCCAATAAATTTGATCTCGGGAAGAGTTTCTATTATTTCTAGAGACTGTTGAATTCGAATGACGATAGTAGAGAAATACAACTTGATTTAAGTTTATAATTTTAAGATTTAATCCCAGCTTTATATGAAAAAAAGCATCCTCTCCAACCTTTATTTCTTCAGGAAAATAACCTATTTCTTGAAAGACACTTTTTCTATGTAAAAAAGATGGCGTACCTGTAAGCTTGCTAAAATTACCAAACCATTCGATACCCCAATAGGGGGCCTTCTTAACGCTATAGGTAGCATTTAAATCCGTATATTCTTGCACGTTGCGAGTCTTGACTTTTAAACTTTCTCCAAAAACACTGCTTGTTTCTGGATTATTTTCAAGCGTGTTCCTCATAAGCTCCAAAGCGCCCTGAACTAAAAAATCATCTACATCAAAAAAGTAAATATAATCTCCTTTCGCTTGTCGTACTCCCGAATTACGTGCTGCTCCCGCGCCCTGTTTGTTTTCAGCAAACACTTTTATTCTCGAATCTTTTTGAGCGTGTGCCTGAAGTATTTTTAGTGAATTATCTTTAGAATTGTTATCCACAAATATAATTTCAAAAGATTCTAAACATTGCTGTAAAATCTGTTGAATAGCAGAATCTATAAATTTTTCGCCATCATAAACGGGAATGATTATACTTATCATAAAAAATAAAGTTAGGCTATATATTTCCTGTCAAACATAAGAATTTAATTAAATTTTATTGGCACATATAGGAGTTATATCGTTTCGCTGTATCAATTAAAGCGAAACTATTATAGGATGCCTAAAAACATCCCGACAATTTCGGGGCTGCATGCCATTACTTAAACCCGCCTGCCATCCTGAAAAAAGATCAACACCACCACTACCACCTGTCATCCTGAAAAAAGCTCAACATCACCGCTACCTGTCATCCTGAAAAAATCTGACTGAAAGGAAGATTTTGTTCAGGATCTTATTCTTAGGAAGTATTACTTACGAGGGTAAGACGGTTTCATAAGCATAAGATGCTGAAACAAGTTCAGCATGACAGTACCTAAAATTATCTGTCATCCTGAAAAAACCCTACAATCACCACACTCACCTGTCATCCTGAAAAAATCTGACTGAAAGGAAGATTTTGTTCAGGATCTTATTCTTAGCGAGTGTTACTTGCGAGGATAAGACGGTTTCATAGGTATGAGATGCTGAAATAAATTCAGCATGACAGGACAAGAACATGACAGGACTCAACACCACCTGTCATCCTGAAAAAAGCTATAAACATCACCGCTACCTGTCATCCTGAAAAAATCTGACTGAAAGGAAGATTTTGTTCAGGATCTTATTCTTAGCGAGTGTTACTTGCGAGGATAAGGCGGTTTCATAGGCATGAGATGCTGAAACAAGTTCAGCATGACAGTACCTAAAATTATCTGTCATCCTGAAAAAACCCTACAATCACCACACTCACCTGTCATCCTGAAAAAATCTGACTGAAAGGAAGATTTTTTCAGGATCTTATTCTTAGGAAGATTTGCTAGCGAGGGTAAGGCGGTTTCAAAAGTGTGAGATGCTGAAATAAATTCAGCATGACAGGACAAGAACATGACAGGACTCAACACCACCTGTCATCCTGAAAAAAGATATAAACACCACACCCACCTGTCATCCTGAAAAAAGCTGACTGAAAGGAAGATTTTGTTCAGGATCTTATTCTTAGGAAGAGTTACTTGCGAGGATAAGACGGTTTCATAGGCATGAGATGCTGAAATAAATTCAGCATGACAGGACAAGAGTATAAAAGAGATACAGAGGCCAGCCCTCCTTTCATTGTGCGCTCTTCAACAGTTTTGTATTTGTTTGTTCGGCTATATGAATATTCGAATGTACAATTAATCCAACTACTGTTTTAACCATGCACTCAAGGTCAGTAACATACTTACGGAATGAGAATAAAATACCGCATCTTTTTCTTTAAAATTATGGTACATAGTATCTATAGTTTCTTTTCCAACAAAAGCTATAAAATCTTCCGAATATAAATAGCTCTCCAAGTGTGTTTGATTCTCTTCGCCTAGAAATTGCAATTCCCAGTTGCGCTGAATGTACTTTTTACCAAGTTTGGCATTGACTTCACGTTGCAGCTTATCTTTAATGCGGTAGGGTAAATTTTGCGGAGATTTATTTTTATGATAATTGGTTAAATTATAAGGCTTATGATCTTGCCACATAATCTTAGCAAGTTTAGGGTTGCGATTCTTTATATAAGCAATTTGCATTTTCCTATCCGCCAAATATTCTTCTGGAATCCCACCTACAAATTCACACATGCGGTCATCGTAATAAGGTAAATGAATGGGGTGAGCAGCTTCAAAAACGGCTAAATTCACACTCGTCCAACGTGGAGCCCAATACAAGCTTTTAAAAGCGCGTATTTTAGAAGCTTTGTGGTCTATTTTTATTCCGTCTAACAAAGTCTGAATTCGATGTTTTAAATAATCTTCAAAATTTCCATCCAACTCCCAAGCCTTCCACAATTGATGGGCTAAGGCTAAACCTCCTTTTTTAATTACTTTTTTGTAAATAAGCTCCAACTCCGATTTATCCTCATCTTGGGCGGCAATGCCGCGATCAAAAAGAACGTCACCCCAATGCCCTAATGAAAACTCTCCTTGCATTCGCTTAAATTCATCTATTAAGGCCATTTGCCTTGCATGGGTAAACTCAGAATAGCATCCATTGATCTCCGAAAGTTCTTGAATAGAATCCCATAGATAACTCTTTGGAATGAGGTATGCATCAAATTTAAAATTACAAACCTTAGCAATTTGCTCAGAGATTTTATGTTCTTTGAAGCCACCTGCAAACGAATAAGAGTAGGAATGTACATCGGCTCCTAGATGATGCAGTGCCGCAGCTTGGCTTCGGCTATCCAAACCTCCAGATAGTGGTAATAAAACTCGTTTATTGCCTGTTTGTTCTTTTACAATCTGCTCATACAATTCGGTAAATTCATCCACCGCTGTTTGAAAAGAAATATTTCGCGGAGAGTAATGCCATTCGAAGTTGACTTTAGACGCTGTGATGTGTCGTTTTTCATTTAAAGTATATTGCCTCCCTGGTTGTAAGACTTGTTCGTCTTGATAGAAGCTATCTTCTCCCAAAAAGAATCCAGTGGCTGCATAGATGCATAGCGCTTTTTTATCTATTTCGTGAGCTGTATTTGGCCGAATAGCGATCCGTTGACGAACAGGAATGATGGGAGTAGTAATTTTCATAAGTAAAAAAGAAGCGAAGATAAGGATTTTTTATTTTTGGCTTGGTGTTGTTGGTTGAGCGTTTTCAAACTTCTTGCCATTCCGAAGCAGGCTCGCCCAAACCGAACGGCAGAGAACGACTGAGGAAGCTCTTCCTAGCTCCCTGTCAACTTGAAAAAGGCTACAATCACCACAACCCCCTGTCATCCTGAAAAAAGATATAAACACCACACCCACCTGTCATCCTGAAAAAATCTGACTGCAAGGAAGATTTTGTTCAGGATCTTATTCTTAGGAAGAGTTACTTGCGAGGATAAGGCGTTTTCATAAGTATAAGATGCTGAAATAAATTCAGCATGACAGGACTAATAAGAAATTGAGTGCCATAGCTGAACTCTCACTCTGAACTTGTTTCCGGGTCTCATGCTCGATAACTCAATTACCCTATCGGCTTATATAAATTCTCCCAATTAGGATTATCTTTCTCTATCAGATTGATTTTCCAAATGCGATGCCATCTTTTCAATTGTTTTTCTCGAGCAATAGCATCGTTAATATACTGAAAATCCTCAAAGTAAACCAATACGGTTAAATTATATTTTTTTGTGAATGCGCTTCCTTCTTTGTTGACATGGCGTTCCATTCTATCTTCTAGACCGCCCGTAACACCAATATACAGAACTCCTTGAGGTTTGTTGGTTAAAATGTATACGCAGTAATTGTGATAAGCCCGTTTCATAAAGCAGAAGTTACTGAAAAATAATGATAACGAACCAGAAAAATGAGATGCTGCAAGGAAGATTTTGTTCAGGATCTTATTCTTAGGAAGATTTGCTTGCGAGGGTAAGGCGGTTTCAAAAGTGTGAGATGCTGAAATAAATTCAGCATGACAGGACAAGAACATGACAGGACTCAACACCACCTGTCATCCTGAAAAAAGCTATAAACACCACCATTTACTGTCATCCTGAAAAAAGATATAAACACCACACCCACCTGTCATCCTGAAAAAATCTGACTGCAAGGAAGATTTTGTTCAGGATCTTATGCTTAGGAAGTGTTATTTGCGAGGATAAGGCATTTTCATAATTATAAGATGCTGAAATAAATTCAGCATGACAGGATAAGAGCTTCACAGGACTTAACACCACCATTTACTGTCATCCTGAAAAAATCTCAACACCACCGCTACCTGTCATCCTGAAAAAAGCTGACTGAAAGGAAGATTTTGTTCAGGATCTTATTCTTAGGAAGATTTGCTTACGAGGGTAAAGCGTTGTCTTAGGCATGAGATGCTGAAATAAATTCAGCATGACAGGACAAGCGCATGACAAGACTCAAAACTACCTGTCATCCTGAAAAAAGATACAAACATCACCGCTACCTGTCATCTTGAAAAAAACCTCAACACCACCGCTACCTGTCATCCTGAAAAAATCTGACTGAAAGGAAGATTTTGTTCAGGATCTTATTCTTAGGA
>NZ_JAVRBG010000018.1:0-18817 GCF_031845265.1 Mesonia ostreae
ATTAAGATACTTAATATCAATTGATTGCACGATCTTTTCTTTCGCTTTATTTATGAATTTTAACTAGCACAACGCGTTATCTAATGCCCAATTTACCAGAGATTCTTGGTCATTTAATTCTAATCTTTCCAAAGCCGAATGGATAAAACTTTCTATCCACTACACCTTGTTTAATTGCTCTATTAAAAATTGTTCTTATAACAACAAAATTATTCACTACCGATCTTTCCGAAAGATTTAGCTTTTTCAAATAGATTCTAAATTTTCTTAAAAAAGCTTCATCTATTTCTTGAAAAGTCAGCTGTTTAGATTTGTAAAAGTTTATAACGTGGTTTACACGAGCTTTATCTGTTGAAAACTGTGAGAGTTTTTTATTTGACTCGAGTTCTGAAAGAAAATCGTTTGCAACCTCATAAAAAGTACTCGAATTAGATTCTGAATACAGCACTTCTTTAATCTGATTTGCTGAAAAGTCTTTATTAGCAGATTGTAATTCTACAAGTGTCTTGTTTACTTCTAATAGTTTGGTTGATATTAAATTATTTAATCTGTTGGCATTATTATGGGATTTTTTACTCGTAAGCATTTCTCGTCTCAATGTTTTATATCTAAATAATGGCCAAAATAATGATATGTTGACCGACGATTTTTTGTATTACGTATTGCCAAGGGGTATAGCCCTTCTTTGTTTGGTTTCTTTCTTAATACTACTTTTACATTTGAGGCCATACCATTGAATTATAGATTATAAATATAATCATTTTTGGTACAACATAGGTACAACATTTATTGATTTTAAACAATATCAATTGATAACAGATAATATTAAATATTTACTAATCAATTGATTATAAGTGAAGTTAGTGAAATTTACCGTCAAATACGCTGGATTCAGGGTCTCACGCTTTTTAATTTGATTAGTCTTTTTAAGATTAGCAATGAGATAAAAGATTAAGAGGTGCTGAACTGAATTCAGCATGACAAGATACGAGGAGGAGATGCTGAACTGAATTCAGCATGACAAGATACGAGAAGGAGATGCTGAACTAAATTTAGCATAATAGTTTTGTTTGTCATTCTTCTTTATGACCTGTCACCCTGAACTGGTCTCAGGGTCTCACGCTTTAAAACTTAAAATGTTTTTCATTACGATTGGCATCGCAGCAAACTACTTTGAGATGCTGAACTGGATTCAGCATGACAAGATACGAGAAGGAGATGCTGAACTAAATTTAGCATGACAAGATACGAGGAGGAGATGCTGAACTGAATTCAGCATGACAAGATACGAGAAGGAGATGCTGAACTGAATTCAGCATAACAAGATACGAGAAGGAGATGCTGAAATAAATTCAGCATGACAGTTTAACTTAGGTCTAGAGCTCTTAGATTTTATTTCTTAGTAGAGGTTTTTAGAAAAAGCGAGACAATAGCAGAGGTAACTACTCCCATGGCTAGCGATCCAAAAACAGATTGAATCATATACGATTTAAGACTAAAATAAGCCTGGGCAGATTCTTGAGTCATTGTGCCAGATTCTACCGTATAAGAAATTATATTATCAAAATACTGTGGCGTGATTGCTTTAGAAACAATATACTGAATGATGGGAGCTAGAATTGCAATGAGAATAGACATAATCCCTCCAGAAACCAAACCTTGCTGCCAACTCATTACTCCTTTAAAATATTCTCGTTTTTTCTCTCTTATGGCTAGGTAAAAAATAATAATGTATGGTATAGCGATTAGATTGGTGTAAATAGCCTGCTTGGCAATATACTTATCGTGTAGGCCAATGCTTTTTTCTAAATACATCCAAAATAAGCTCGTAAAGCTAAAGATGAGCGCCCACTTGATTTCAGTTTTAAAATTTTTCATGCAACTATGGTATTTAGTTTTAGCGACCTTTTCTTTTTAGATATCATAAATGATATTGGATACACATTTCAGACAAAAATAAGAAAATCCCGAACAAGTTGCTCAGGATTTCCAAATTCAAGATCATTTATTATTAATGATCAGTCAGTACCCATTCTCCTTTTTGAAGTAAAGGAATGGCTTGCTTGTATTTTAAAGACTTGCTTTCGCCAGACATCACATTTTTAATCGTCACTTTATCGTTTCTATTAATTTTAGGTTGTTCTCTAACAATAGTTTCGGTTACAGGTTGTTTTTGACTTGCCTGTTCTCCAGCAGAACGATTTTGCGCTGCTCGCTCATCCATATTAGGAATATCTTCCTTGCTGGTTTCTAATTGTTCCTTTGGTTTCACATCTTCAGCTTCTTGAAGTTGCGATTCTTGCTGCGGAATTTCTCCTTTAAATAAGAAAGAAATCACCTCTTTATTTACTTCATCCAGCATAGCTTTAAACAATTCAAAAGCCTCAAACTTATAAATCAATAAAGGATCTTTTTGTTCGTGTACCGCCAACTGAACGCTTTGCTTTAACTCATCCATTTTTCTTAAATGCGTTTTCCAAGCATCATCAATAATGGCTAAGGTAATATTCTTCTCAAAATCGCTCACCAATTGTCTACCTTCCGTTTCGTAGGCTTTTTCTAGATTGGTTGCTACTTGCAGTGTTTTTTGTCCGTCAGAGAAAGGAACTCCTATTCGTTCAAACTTGTTTCCTTGCTGTTCATACACTTGTTTGATGACAGGAAAAGCCAATTCGGCATTTCTATTCATACGCTCCTCATAATTGGCGTAAGCAGCTTTGTACACTTTACCCGATAAATCTTGAATTTTTGCTTTTTCAAACTCTTTTTCATCTACAGGAGAATCCATAGAGAAGTAACGAATCAATTCAAACTCAAAATTCTTAAAGTCGGCTACATTTTTATTGCTTTCCGTAATCGATTCAGAAATATCGTAAATCATATTGGCCAAATCTACACGAAGTCGCTCTCCAAATAAGGCGTGGTAACGACGTTTGTAGATCACCTCCCGTTGCGCATTCATCACATCATCATATTCCAATAGACGCTTACGAACCCCAAAGTTATTCTCTTCTACTTTCTTTTGGGCACGTTCTATAGATTTAGAAATCATCCCGTGTTGAATCACTTCTCCTTCTTCCAGTCCCATTCTATCCATCAATTTAGCGATACGATCACTTCCAAAAAGACGCATTAAATTGTCTTCTAAAGAAACGTAAAACTGAGAGCTTCCTGGATCTCCTTGACGACCAGCACGACCTCTCAACTGTCTATCTACACGTCTAGAGTCGTGACGCTCTGTACCAATAATCGCTAAACCACCGGCTTCTTTTACTTCTTTACTCAACTTAATATCGGTACCACGACCCGCCATATTGGTGGCGATGGTTACAATACCAGATTTACCAGCCTCCTCAACAATATCGGCTTCTTTCTTGTGTAACTTAGCGTTTAATACGTTGTGCGGTACATTTCGTATCTTAAGCATTCTACTTAATAATTCAGAAATTTCTACGGAAGTAGTACCAATTAATACGGGCCTACCTGCTTGAGAAAGTTTGGTTACTTCTTCAATTACGGCGTTGTATTTTTCACGTTTGGTTTTGTAAACTAAATCTTCTCTATCAAATCTAGCGATAGGACGATTGGTAGGAATTTCAACTACGTCTAACTCATAAATTTCCCAGAATTCCCCTGCCTCTGTAACCGCTGTACCTGTCATTCCAGATAACTTGTGGTACATTCTAAAGTAGTTTTGAAGCGTTACCGTGGCAAAAGTTTGGGTAGCATCTTCAATCTTTACATTTTCCTTTGCTTCAATCGCTTGGTGTAAACCGTCACTATAACGACGCCCATCCATTATACGACCGGTTTGTTCATCTACAATTTTCACTTTATTTTCCATCACCACATATTCGGTATTGTTTTCGAATAGGGTATAGGCTTTTAATAATTGTCTAAGCGTATGAATGCGTTCACTTTTTACGCTGTAATCGCGGAAGAGTTCCTCTTTCTTTTCTACTTCTTCTTCCTTAGAAAGATTTGCGTTTTCAATTTTAGAAACTTCCATACCAATCTCTGGCATCACAAAGAAGTCTGGATCTTCTTTCCCTGAAAGGAATTCAACTCCTTTATCGGAAAGATCGATCTGATTATTTTTTTCTTCAATAACAAAATACAAATCCTCATCTACCTTCGGCATTTCGCGATTGTTATCTTGCATATAATGATTCTCTGTCTTTTGAAGCAATTGTTTGATTCCGTCCTCACTTAAAAACTTAATTAAAGCTTTGTTTTTAGGCAATCCGCGGTAAACGCGTAACAATAAGAATCCTCCTTCTTTGGTATCTCCTGCAGCGATGAGTTTTTTAGCTTCAGCCAAAACTCCTACTAAATATTTACGTTGTACTTCTACAATTTTAGAAATTTGAGGTTTAAGGGCATCAAATTCGTGTACATCTCCTTTGGGAACCGGTCCCGAAATAATTAAAGGCGTACGCGCATCATCAATCAGTACAGAATCGACCTCATCAACAATCGCATAGTTATGTGGGCGTTGCACCAAATCATTTGGGGCGTGACTCATATTATCTCTAAGGTAGTCAAAACCAAATTCATTGTTGGTACCGTAGGTAATATCTGCATTATAAGCCGCCCTTCTTGCGGCAGAATTGGGCCTGTGGTAATCTATACAATCTACGCTAAGACCGTGAAATTGAAAGATAGGAGCCATCCACGCGCTATCACGTTTGGCCAAGTAATCATTCACCGTTACCAAATGTACTCCTCTGCCCGTTAACGCATTTAGGTACATAGGGAGGGTTGCCACTAAAGTTTTTCCTTCCCCAGTATGCATCTCGGCAATTTTACCTTGGTGCATCGCGATTCCTCCAATAAGCTGAACATCATAGTGAATCATATCCCACTTCACCTGCTTTCCTGCGGCATCCCAAGTATTTGCCCAAAGTGCTTTATCTTCTTTTAAGTTGACATATTCTTTGGTAGCGGAAAGCTCGCGGTCATATTCGCTCGCTGTAACTTCTAGGGTTTCGTTATGAAAAAATCTTTTGGCAGTTTCTTTAACGGTAGCAAAAGCTTCCGGAAGAATATCGTTTAAAATTGCTTCGGATGCTTCCAATGCTTTTTGCTCTAGGGCATCTATTTGAGCGTAGATATCTTCTTTACGAGTAATATCTGTAGAAGACTCTGCTTCTTCCTTTAAGCTAGTAATTTCTTCATTAGTACTTTGGGTAGCATCAGCAATTTTTTGCTTAAAAGTAGTGGTTTTTGCCCTCAATTCGTCTATGGACAATTTTTCAAATTCAGCTTCTAAAGCTTTAATTTTATTGACGGTAGGTTGCATGGCATTAACGTCTTTCTTTGACTTGTCACCAACAAATACTTTTAATACGGAGTCTAAAAAACTCATAAGTTGTTTTTTATTTATTTATGTTTCAAAGTTACGCAAAAAAAAAGCCTCTAAAAGAGACTTTTTTATGGATATTTTTGCGTGTTATTTAATATTCATCTTCATTCCAAAGATAATCTTCGTCTGTAGGGTAATCTGGCCAAATTTCTTCGATAGAATCGTAAGAATCCCCTTCGTCTTCAATAGACTGCAAGTTCTCTACTACTTCTAGCGGAGCGCCTGTTCTAATTGCATAATCGATTAACTCATCTTTTGTGGCCGGCCAGGGAGCATCACTTAAATAGGATGCTAATTCTAATGTCCAATACATCTGATACTATGTTTTAATTTTTGCAAAAATAAATTTTTAACTGTAAAATCCAAGTAAAAAATCTATTATTTCAACATTATTATTAAGAACTTATGTTTTGACGCGCTATTGCTATGATTAAATAAAGCCCTTATCATACGCATAGACTGTCATTACGACGTAAAAGGAATTTATTTCTTAGAATAGAGATCCTTAACTCCGCAAGATGAGTCTGTCTTGAGCCTTTCGACGAATGCTTGTAAAGGCCCCCAAAAGAAATAGTAACAAGGCATTGTTCACATCCAGCTATAGCTATCAAAAACGAAAATGGATTAGTTTTCTTTTGTAGGAATCCATTTAATTTCCTCTACCTGTAGGTCTTTAGACAACTTTCGTGCCAGCACAAAGAGGTAGTCAGATAGACGATTGAGATACTGTAAAATATAAGCTTCAAAAGGTTCTACTTCGTTTAAGGCAGCAGCTAATCGTTCGGCTCTACGGCAAACGCAACGCGCGATGTGACAATATGACACCGTTGTATGTCCGCCAGGAAGAATAAAATTTGTCATTTGCGGCAGGTTTTGGTTCATCGCATCTATTTGATCTTCTAAAAACTGAATTTCAGCCTCTTTTACTCGTACAATGTTGAGGCGTTCTTTTCCATTTTTCAGCTGGGCTTTTTTAGGATCGGTGGCTAATTCCGCGCCAAGCGTAAAAAGATTTTGTTGCACTTTCTTTAAATCTGCTTTTAAGTCGCCGCTTATTTCTTGGTCTTTTATCAGCCCAATGTAAGCATTAAGCTCATCTACAGTGCCGTAACTTTCAATACGAATATGATGTTTAGGAACGCGAGTTCCACCAAATAAAGCGGTGCTGCCTTTGTCTCCCGTTTTGGTATATATCTTCATGGTTCTAACTTTTTTTAAAAGTACAAATTAAGTAAGAAGTGGGAAAGAAAGAGCGTTTTTAAATGGGAAAATTTTAAAACTGGAAGTTACTTGTTTTCCTCTTCTTTTCGTTCTTTCATACGCTGCCTAAAACTCTTGGAGCTCCTTTTAGAGCGTTTTTCTTTGTTCCTTTTGTTGTTAGAAATCACTAAAAGAAAGAGTAGTCCCAGGCCTGCGAAGACCAAAAGGATTTGAGTAAGCGGAGAAAATTGATCAAAATTCATATTACCTATTTCTTTCGTCACTTTCAATCACGCCATCGCGAAGCCGAATAATTCGATGTGCGTGTGCTGCAATTTCTTCCTCGTGAGTGACTAAAATAACCGTGTTTCCTGAAGCGTGAATCGCATCAAATAAATTCATAATTTCTACAGATGTTTTGGAGTCCAAATTTCCCGTCGGTTCATCGGCTAAAATAATGGAAGGATGGTTCACCAAAGCTCTACCTACCGCAACCCGTTGACGTTGTCCTCCAGAAAGTTGATTGGGTTTATGATCCATACGATCTCCTAAACCTACATTTTTTAAAACTTCGGCAGCTCTTATTTCGCGTTCACTTTTAGATTTTCCGGCATAAATCATGGGTAGAGCTACATTGTCTAAAGCCGTGGTTCTTGGCAAGAGGTTAAAAGTTTGAAAAACAAAACCAATTTCTTTATTTCTAATTTCGGCAAGTTCATCATCGCTTAGTTTTGAGACGTCTTTTCCGCTAAGTATATAAGAACCAGAAGTTGGGGTGTCCAAACAACCCAATAAATTCATTAAGGTAGATTTCCCCGATCCCGAAGGTCCCATTAAAGCTACATAATCTCCTTTTTTAATATTGAGATCAATTCCCTTAAGCACCTTTACGATTTCTTGCCCCAAGGGAAAATCTCTGGTAATGTCTTTAATCTGGATAACGTCGCTCATGCCTGTGTAATTTCTATAAGTAAGACGTGTGGCGTCGATTTTTGTTACAGGCTAAAGGTAAAGATTTTTTCTTCTGCGGGAAGGATACTGTCATTCAGAGCGAAGCGAAGAATCTTTTACTTAGAAAGATGAGATTCCTCAATCGTTCCTCTTTCGAAATAACAGTCGCTTGTATCATTCAGAATGCAACGCAGTGAAATGAAGAATTTTTTAGTTTGTGAGTGAGAGATTTCTCAATCGTTCCTCTTTCGAAATGACAGTCGTTAGTGTCATTCAGAATGCAACGCAGTGAAATGAAGAATCTTTCTATTACGAGCGTGATATTTCTCAATCGTTCCTCTTTCGAAATAACAGTCGCTTGTGTCATCCATAGTGCAACGCAGTGGAATGATGAATCTTTTGCTAAGAAAGGTGAGATTCCTCAGGCGTACCTGCCTATACCGTTCAGGAGAG
Source organism: Mesonia ostreae (assembly GCF_031845265.1). Taxonomy (NCBI): domain Bacteria; kingdom Pseudomonadati; phylum Bacteroidota; class Flavobacteriia; order Flavobacteriales; family Flavobacteriaceae; genus Mesonia; species Mesonia ostreae. Next base: position 7,970 of record NZ_JAVRBG010000018.1, read on the forward strand.
CCTTCTTCGGAATGATAAATTATACCGTGTCATTTAAAAAATCCCAGTCTTTATTTTTTTTCTGAATAAGACTTTCTTTTTTACTCCTACTATATCCTTTGATTTGTTTCTCTCTTTGAATGGCGGTTTCTATGTTTTTAAATTCTTCAAAATAAATAAGGTAGAAACAATTGTATTTAGAAGTAAATGATTTGAATTCAATTGCTGGATTTTGATGATAATATAAGCGTTCTTTGAGGTTATTTGTTACTCCCGTATATAGAACCGTTTTGTTTTTATTGGTAAGAATATAAATGAAGTAGTTGTGAGTTCCCAAGGTTTTCATAGCATGAATATAGGGAAATTTGTAGTAATTGAGAATGAGATTCCTCCTTTCTTCGAAATGACAGTCGATTTCTGTCATTCAGAGTGAAGCGAAGGATCTTTCTAATCTGATTGTGAGATTTCTCCTTTCGGCGGAAACCTAGCGTATTGGTTTGGCGTAGCCAATGACAGTGGCTAGTGTCATACAGAATGCAACGCAGTAAAATGAAGAATCTTTTAGTTTGCGAGTGAGAGATTTCTCCTCTCGTCGAAATGACAGTCGATTTAAAGCCTAATTTTAAAATCTTCTTTCACTTGTTCTTTTCTAAAAAACACCAAGCCCCAATAAAACGTGTCAATCGTAACTTTTACTTGGGGATGTTTTTTAATTTCCTCCCAAGCTTCTTGCATCCCTGCCGACCAATAAATGTCGTCAAAAATAAATAGGGTTTCATTATGAACTAGTGGCAATAAAGCTTCAAAATAAGCAAGCGTGGCATCTTTACTATGATGCCCGTCAATAAAAGCCATGTCTATTTTTTGGAAAGGTATGTTGGGAATTTTCTCTTTAAAATCTCCTACTTGAAGTTGGATATTACTTAAATTATAGTTATCAAAATAAGACTGAGCCACGGCTGCAGTTTGCGGACAGCCTTCAATGCTCAAAAGCTTCACTGGATTGTTACAAGCTATACTGGCAGCGCCTATACCCACGGAAGTGCCTAATTCTACCGCAGTTTTAATTTGAAAATAACGCGTTAGCCTATTTAGAAATTTGCTTCTTGTCCAAGTGGTACCTGCATTTTTGGCAATATCACTAACTTTTCTTTTGTCTTCTTGAAACACTTGAGAACCCGCACCCAAATCTTTGACTTTAATTTCGCGCTGATCGTTTAAAATTTCTTTACGGAATTTTTGTAAGGTAGGATAGGAGCTGTAGTCTTCCTTGTCGTAAAAACACAAACACACCAAGCGATATACAAAGGGAGAATGTATACCGTGCTGATTGGTGCTTTTCCACCAAAAATTAGGGTAAGATTTAATAAGGTGATTCAATGTTTTTAATTTGGCTGGAAAGTTAGAAAATAAATTGATCTTTCTCCCTTCCTGTCATGCTGAATTTAGTTCAGTATCTCATTCTTCCAACGACCTGTCATGCTAAATTTAGTTCAGTATCTCATTCTTCCAACGGCCTGTCATGCTAAATTTAGTTCAGCATCTCATTCATTCAACGACCTGTCATGCTAATTTTAGTTCAGCATCTCATTCTTCCAACGACCTGTCATGCTAAATTTATTTCAGCATCTCATTCTTCCAACGACCTGTCATGCTAAATTTAGTTCAGCATCTCATTCTTCCAACGATCTGTCATGCTGAACCTGTTTCAGCATCTCATTCTTCCAACGACCTGTCATGCTAATTTTAGTTCAGCATCTCATTGTTCCAACGACCTGTCATGCTAAATTTAGTTCAGCATCTCATTCTTCCAACGACCTGTCATGCTAATTTTAGTTCAGTATCTCATTGTTCCAACGACCTGTCATGCTAATTTTAGTTCAGCATCTCATTGTTCCAACGACCTGTCATGTTGAATTTATTTCAGCATCTTATTCATTTGTCGTTTCTTTTTCTTCCGTTGCACGTGATGAAAAAGAAGTCCTAAGTAAGGAGAACTTCTAAGCATAAGACCCTGAAACAATCCCGATCCTTCGGGGCAGGGTGACAGTTATTTAAATTGGTATCTTCTCGTGACCTGTCATGCTAATTTTAGTTCAGCATCCTTTTCTTTGCACGACATGTAATACTGAACCTGCTCGTCTGAATAACAAGCGGCAGGTTGAGAGAATGAGATTTCTCAGTCGTTCCTCTTGCGAAATGACAGTAACTTTTTGTCATTCAGAGTGCAACGCAGTGGAGCGCAGAATCTTTTACTTAGAAAGGTGAGATTCCTCAGTCGTACCTGCCCGTACCATTCGGGCGGGCCTCCATCGGAAACCTAACGCAGTGGTTCGGCGTAGCCAATGACAGTCGCTTGTACCCTACATCCTAATCCCCAACTCCTAATTCCCAAAACTAACCCCTAAGCCTCTCCCTCTATCATCGCGGAAAGCTCAAACCAACGTTCGGTTTTTTCATCGATCTCATCAGTGATTCTTTGAAGCTCTATCGACTTATTCTTGATTTGTTCCTCATTTAAGTCTTTTAAAAACTCTTGCTGTAAAATTTCTTTTTTGCGTTCTAATTTAGGGATGTCTTTTTCGAGTCGTTTAAATTCTTTTTGCTCGTTATAACTTAATTTATTTTCTTCCGAAGTATTTTTACGTGTCGCTTTAGAAGCTGTATTAGATTCTGTTTTTTTAGCAACAGGACTAGAACTACCTTCATAAGCTCTATAATCGCTATAATTTCCGGGGAAATCTTCTACCACACCTTCTCCTCTAAATACAAATAGGTGATCTACAATCTTATCCATAAAATACCGGTCGTGAGAAACCACCAAGAGGCAACCAGGATAATCCAATAAGAAGCTTTCTAAAACGTTTAGGGTTACGATATCCAAATCGTTGGTAGGTTCATCGAGAATCAAAAAATTAGGATTTTGTATAAGTACTGTGCATAAATAAAGACGTTTTCGCTCACCGCCACTCAGTTTTTCAACAAAATCATATTGCTTTTTTCTATCGAATAAAAATCTTTCCAGTAATTGGGCGGCAGAGATTTGTCTTCCTTTCTTTAGAGGAATATAATCTCCAAACTCGCGAATGACTTCAATAACTTTTTGTCCTTCTTTAATATGAATTCCTTTTTGGGTGTAATATCCAAATTTTACGGTTTCTCCAATGGTTATTTTTCCACTATCGGCTTTTAAATTTCCGGTAAGAATGTTGAGAAACGTAGATTTTCCGGTTCCGTTTTTACCGATGATTCCTAAACGTTCTCCCGGTTGAAAATTATACGTAAATTGATCTAGCAATATGTTATCATCAAAACTCTTCGAGATTTTATGAAGCTCTACAATTTTGTTTCCCATACGCTCCATATTGAGCTCTAGCTGTACTTCGTGATCATTTCTTCGCTTGTGTGCATTGGCTTTGATTTCGGTAAAATCTTCAATTCTAGATTTAGATTTGGTGGTACGCGCTTTGGGTTGGCGGCGCATCCAGTCCAATTCCTTTTTATAAAGTTGTTTGGCTTTATCGGTATTGGTTTTCTCTACTTCTACGCGGGTTTCTTTTTTATCGAGGTAATAGCTGTAATTTCCTTTGTAGGTATACAACTGCCCGTCCTCCAACTCGATGATTTCATTACAAACCCGTTCTAGGAAATAACGGTCGTGGGTCACCATAAATAAGGTGAAGTTTTGCTTTTTAAAGAAATCTTCCAGCCACTCAATCATTTCTAAGTCTAGGTGGTTGGTAGGCTCATCTAAAATCAACACATCGGGTTTGTCTAATAAAACTGTGGCTAATGCCAATCGCTTTTTTTGTCCGCCAGAAAGTTTATTTACGGGTTGGTCGAGGTCTTCTAACTTCAGTTTAGATAAAATCTGTTTGTATTCGGTTTCAAAATCCCATGCTTGTTTAGCTTCCATTAAATCAAAAGCTTTCTGATAGGCTTCCGCATCATCAGGATTTTTTAAGGCTTTTTCGTATTGCTCAATAATGCGCAGTACTTCATTGTCTGAAGCGAAAACAGTTTGTTCTACTGTTAAATTGGGCGCCAAATTTGGCTCTTGCGGCAAAAAGGCGGTTTTAATATCTTTTCTGAAGACCACTTTTCCCTCATCGGGTTGCTCGGCTTGAGATAAAATATTAAGTAGAGAGGTCTTTCCTGTTCCATTTTTAGCGATGAGAGCAATTTTCTGACCTTGATTGATTCCGAAGGATAAATCGGTAAACAAAATGCGTTCGCCGTAAGCCTTGGCGATATTTTCTATAGATGCGTAATTCAAGTCTTTATTTTTTCTGCAAATTAACAAGAAATTACGGAGTATTCTTCATTTAGATTTTATTATTAAATCTTAAAAGGTATATTTGCGGCGATATAGAAATGTTTTTATCGTATGAATTGGATAAAGCTAGCGGTGCTTTTAATTCTTGTAGGAAGTGCAACTTCTTGTATAGGAACTAAGAAACTTACGTATTTACAGGAGAGCGAGCAACAGATAGATAGCTTGATGAATATAAGACAAATCCAGAAGCCGTATCGGGTTCAAACCAGTGATTTATTAAGTATCCGTATAAAAGCATTAGACCAAGAGTTGGTAGGAATGTTTAATCCCATTAGCGATGGTGGACTTAATGCTACGGGCGAAGAGCGTTTGTATTATGATGGTTTTTTGGTAGATAATCACGGTAATATAAGAGTGCCTACCTTAGGAGAAATCAACGTCTTGGGATTTACTTTGGAGGAAATTCGGCTCAAAATAGAAGAAGAACTTCTTACCAATTATTTTAAGAAAGAATCTAAAATCTTTGTCACCGTAAAATTGGCGGGAATCCGTTATACGACCATTGGAGAGATAGGACCTGGCAGTCAAGTGATTTATAAAGACCAAGTAACCATCATGGAGGCGGTTGCCAATGCTGGGGATATTATGCTCACAGGAGATCGTACCGATGTGGTAATTTTGCGACAGTATCCTGGAGGTCAAAAAGTACACCATATAGATTTAACAGCTATTGACGCTATCAATTCTCCCTACTATTACATCCAGCCCAACGATTTAATTATGGTAAAACCCCTACCTCAAAAAAGCTTAGGTTTTGGAGTAAACGGCTTAGAGACGCTTGCGGCAATTGCTTCAGTAGTTACTTTATTCACCTCTATTATTATACTTTCAACTAGATTATAATGGAGGAAGAATTTGAAATTAACGACAGTACTACGGGAAACTTTGACTTTAAAGGCTTTATTGTTAAGGTATTTAGTTATTGGTATATATTTCTCATTAGTATCCTTATAGGTCTAGGAATAGCTTATTATATTAACGTGCGTAAATTGCCAGTCTACCAATTAAGCTCGTTAATAAGCATAAAAGATGATCAAAACCCCTTTTTTACTTCCAATACCAGTTTAACCTTTAATTGGGGAGGAACCTCAGATAAGGTAAGTACAGCTTTTACTACGTTAAATACCAGAACCCACAATGAGAAAGTAGTAGAACACTTGCAATATTACTTGCTCTATTTACGACAAGGTGAATATCAAAAAGAAGATGCCTACGGGCAAACTCCATTTACCATTGAGGTAGATACGGCTCAATTTCAGGCTTTAAATACACTCATGACTATACAGTTTAAGGATGAGGCGCATTATGAGTTGAGTCTTACACGGGAGGAAGCTGGGAATGTGCAGACTATGCGGTATAGCGATAGAGAAAGTTCTTCTTTGTTTTTGGAAAACGGAACTTTTAAAACAACTTTAAGAGTAGGAGAAGACGTAAACTTACCTTTTGCTAACTTCAAGCTGTTGCGTTCTGAAAATCCTTTGGTAGTGGGGAAAAGCTATTTTATTCAGTTTCTGAATTTTGATAATGTGGTGAAGGCTTATCAAAATATTCGAGTAGATGCGCAGCAAAAAGGAGGTTCTTTGCTAACGCTATCCTTAAACGGAAATAATAAAGAGAAAATCGTTGATTATCTAAATACAACAGCGCAACTACTGAGTGAAAATATGCTAAAGCGCAAGAATTTATTTGCGACCAAAACCATTCGGTTTATCGATAGCAGCTTGCAGGAGCGGTCTAAGGAATTGAAAGGCGTAGAAAGCGAAATGAACGCTTTCAAAAGAGAAAATGCTATAGTTGATATTGCTGCAGAAGCTGGAGAATTAAGGGCTAAATTAACCACGTATGATACCGAAGAACGAGAATTAGAGCGTAGGCTGAGCTATTTGAACTCGCTACAAGAGTATTTGGAATCACGAAGTGATTATTCCAATGTTCCTGCGCCTTCAGTAGCTGGGATAAATGAATCTAGTATTAGCAATGGGGTGACACGTATCGTAAGCCTTTCAGAACAGCGAAGTAAATTGGGATACAGTTTACGTCCAGGAAATCCCGAATTTGATGATATTGACCGGCAGATCAATGCTACCAAGACAGTTCTTCTAGAAAATATTAGATCCTCTAAAGAGTTAGCAAATTCAGAGTTAAAAAGTATTCGTAGAGAAATTGCTTCTTTAGAAGCGCAGGTGGGGGGGTTACCCGAAGAGCAACAAGATCTACTTCAAATTGAACGTAGATATAATATTAGTCAGCAAACCTATAATTTATTTCTCGGAAAGCGGAACGAAGCCGGATTAATCAAAGCCGCCAATGTAAGTGATGTGCTCGTGATTGACGAAGCAAAAGATGTTGGTGGTGGTAAAATAGGTCCCAATACCCAGCTTAATTATGTGATGGCACTTTTGTTAGGTACTCTATTTCCTTTAATTTTCGTCTTTGTCATTGTATTCTTAGACAATAAGGTGAATAGTCCTAAAGATGTAGAGCGTTTATCTCCAATTTCTATTCTAGGGATGATAGGTAAAAGTAAGCAGTCTAGTAATTTGGTAGTGTATAATAAGCCAAAATCTGCTATTGCCGAAAGTTTTAGAAGTTTGCGAGCCAGTTTACAGTTTATTTATAAACAAAGAAATATTACAGGCTGCAAAACGGTTATGGTCACCTCCTCAGTTTCGGGAGAAGGGAAAACCTTTTGCTCTATGAACTTGGCTTCTGTTTTTGCCATTAGCGGAAAGAAAACAATCTTGCTGGGTGTAGATTTAAGAAAGCCTAAAATTTTTGATGATTTTGAAATTGATAATCAAGTGGGAGTGGTGAATTATTTAATTGGCCAAAAAAACTTAGATGAAGTCATACAGACTACCAAGTACGATCATTTAGAAGTGATCACTTCAGGGCAGGTGCCTCCCAATCCTTCAGAGTTATTGATGAATGATAAAATGCAGGAGCTTATGTTAGAGCTGCAGCAAAGGTATGATTATATCGTATTAGACTCTCCTCCAGTAGGTTTAGTTTCAGATGCACTTAATTTATTAAAGCACGTTGATGCCACGCTTTACATTGTACGTCAAAACTACACCAAACACGCCATGCTAGGCGCCATTAATGAAAAGTACAAAAAGGGAGAAATAGAGAACATTAGCTTTGTTCTTAATTACTTTCAGCAAAAAGCGAAGTACGGCTATGGTTACGGCTATGGTTATGGGTATGGAAGCTATGGGAATTATGGAAACGGATACCACGAAGAAGAAGAATCAAAAAAATCATGGTTTAATAAACTATTTAAACGTTAAGAATACATGACAAATCAACCACGTATTGCCATTATAGGTTTAGGATATGTAGGGCTTCCCTTGGCGGTAGCATTTGCAGAGAAGTATCAAGTAATAGGATTTGATATCAATCAATCTAGAGTAGCAGAATTGAAACAAGGCAAAGACCATACGCTAGAAGTAGCCGACGATCTTTTACAAAAGGTGCTAAAAAGTGAGGATGATAAAGGTTTAGAATTATCTTGCGAGACTTCCGTCTTAGAAGAAGCTAACGTTTATATTGTAACCGTTCCTACACCTACCGATAAAAACCATAGGCCAGTGTTAACTCCGTTAGAAAAGGCTAGTGAAAGTATTGGAAAATACCTTAAAAAAGGAGATGTAGTGATTTATGAATCTACGGTGTACCCTGGAGTAACCGAAGAGGTATGTGTGCCTATTTTAGAACAAGTTTCTGGCTTGCAATTTAATAAAGACTTTTTTGCAGGCTATTCTCCAGAGCGAATCAATCCAGGGGATAAAAAACATACGGTGACCCAAATTTTGAAAGTGACTTCGGGTTCTACGCCAGAAATAGCACAAGAAATCGATTCGCTTTATGCCTCTATCATCACCGCGGGAACGCACTTGGCGCCTAGCATTAAGGTAGCAGAAGCGGCCAAAGTAATTGAAAACTCACAGCGCGATATCAATATTGCTTTTGTGAATGAATTGAGTAAGATATTTAGGTTGTTAGATATTGATACCGAAGCGGTGTTGGAAGCAGCAGCAACGAAGTGGAATTTCATCAAATTTTCGCCTGGTTTAGTAGGAGGACACTGCATTGGAGTAGATCCTTATTATTTGGCGCAACGTGCGCAAGAAGCGGGTTATAATCCCGAAATTATCTTGGCAGGAAGACGTATGAATGATGGCATGGGTGATTATGTAGCACAAGAAGTGATCAAATTAATGGTGAAGAAAGAAGCTACCATAAAAAATGGAAAGGCCTTGGTGTTGGGAGTTACTTTTAAGGAAAATTGTCCCGATGTGCGTAATACCAAAGCTATTGATGTCATTTCTTCCTTAAAAGAATACAATTTAAAAGTAGATGTGTACGATCCTTGGGCGAATGCCAAAGAAGTAAAGTCTATTTTTGATCTAGATTTAATTCAAGATGCCAAGAATTTGAAAGAAGCTTATGATACCATTGTACTCTGTGTTTCGCACAAAGAATTTTTAAGTCTAGATTTTGATCAATTAAGTAAAAAAGAAACGGTAGTCTTTGATGTAAAATCATTTTTACCAAAAGAACGTATAGACGGAAGATTATAATGAAGTATACCCAAGCATACCACACAGAAGATATAAGTAAAATCAACTTCTTAGTAACAGGAGGAGCCGGCTTTATCGGTTCTAATCTAGTGCAATATTTATTAGAACACGGCGCAAAAAAAGTAAGAGTGCTAGACAATTTATCTAACGGATATTATTACAATATAAAAGAATTTGTATCCAATCCTGCTTTTGAATTTATGGAAGGAGATATTCGAGATTTGGAAACCTGTAAAAAAGCTTTAGACGGAATAGATTATGTAAGTCACCAAGCTGCATTGGGATCTGTACCCAGATCCATCAACGATCCTATTACTTCTAACGATGTAAATGTAAGCGGATTTTTAAATATGCTCGTGGCTCAAAAAGAAAGTAGTTCTGTAAAACGATTGGTATATGCCGCCTCAAGTTCTACCTATGGCGACAGTCCAAGTTTACCAAAAGTTGAAGATACCATAGGGAAACCTCTATCTCCTTATGCAGTAACCAAATATGTAAATGAATTGTATGCCGATGTGTTTGCGAAAACCTACGGAATTGAGATTATAGGCCTACGCTATTTTAATGTATTTGGCCCCAAGCAAAGTCCTAACGGGGCCTATGCTGCAGTGATTCCATTATTTATGCAGGCTTTAAAAGATGGCGAAGCACCAACCATTAACGGCGACGGAGAGCAAACTCGGGATTTTACCTTTGTGCAAAACGCAGTACAAGCCAACATAAAAGCTTTGTTTGCGTCTAAAGAAGCCACCAATGAAGTATATAATGTAGCTTACGGGGAACGTATAAGCTTAAATCAATTGTGGAAATCTTTGCAAGAAGCTGCACAATCTAATTTAAAAGCGAATTACGGTCCTTCTCGCCAAGGCGATGTACGCGATTCTTTGGCTAATATTGATAAAGGAAAAGAAAAGTTAGACTACGAACCACAATTTAGTGTGCATGATGGTTTACAAATAACGTGGTCTAATTTTTAAGGAATAGAGGAATGAAGCAAGACGAATGGTTATATGAAATTACGCCCAAGCGCAAGCTAATCGATTTAAATCTTAACGAGATTTGGAGGTACAAAGATCTATTGGTTCTTTTTGTAAAACGGGATATTGTTACAGTATATAAGCAAACTATTTTAGGACCGCTCTGGTTTTTTATTCAGCCTTTATTTACTTCGGTTATTTTCACTTTAGTATTTAGTAATGTGGCAGGGATTAGCACGGGAGTTGTGCCTTCTTTTCTCTTTAACCTTGCGGGGATTACGGCTTGGAATTACTTTAGAGATTGTCTTACAGGAACTTCGAATACCTTTAGAGCCAATGCAGGGATTTTTGGAAAAGTATATTTCCCTAGAGCCATCATGCCGCTTTCGGTGACTATCTCCAATTTATTGAAGTTTGGAATTCAACTGTCGATCTTTGTAGGATTCTACTTGTACTACGTATTTATAGGACAGGATTTAAGTCCGAATATCTACTTGCTTTTATTTCCAGTATATGTATTGATGATGGCACTTATGGGATTAGGCTTGGGAATGACGATTTCGGCCTTTACCACAAAATATAGAGATTTAACGGTATTGGTTGGTTTTGCTACCAATTTACTGATGTATATTTCAGCAGTTCCTTTTCCCTTAGAAAAAGCAATCGAAAAAGTACCAGAATTAAGCTGGGCATTTAAATACAATCCCATCACTCAATTAATTGAAGGTTTCCGTTTTATGACCTTAGATTACGGTCTATTTACATGGGGTGGTTTTATTTATGCTTTAGTTTTTTCTGTTGTTTTGTTTTTAGTAGGATTAATTATTTTTAATAAAACGGAGAAGAATTTTATTGACACGGTTTAGGTTAGAAGCTAGAAGTTAGAATATAGATTTTAGAGTCTAGAGTCTAGAGGCTAGACTAAAAGCACTGTCATGCTGAATTTAGTTCAGCATCTCAATCTAGGTTAGTT
>NZ_JAVRBG010000018.1:18917-37434 GCF_031845265.1 Mesonia ostreae
ATGGAGCGAAGAATCTTTCTAATGCGAGTTGGAAAGCTTAAACTGAAAAGTTGAAGATTGGAAAATAGAGTCTAGAGTCTAGAGGCTAGACTAAAAGCACTGTCATGCTGAATTTAGTTCAGCATCTCAATCTAGGTTAGTTTGATATGAATCTTTTGGAATGAAGTGAAAAGCTAAAAGCTAAAAGTGAAAAGTTGGAATAGGACTGTCATTCAGAGCGCAATGCAATGGAGCGAAGAATCTTTCTAATGCGAGTTGGAAAGCTTAAACTGAAAAGTTGAAGATTGGAAAATAGAGTCTAGAGAATAGAAAATAGACTAAAAAGACTGTCATTCAGAGCGCAATGCAATGAAGTGATGAATCTTATGAATAGGAGTAAATATTTCTCCTGTCGTCAGAAACTAAAATAGAAGTAAAAGCCCAATGGCTCAATGATTCGGCTGTAAGCCGAATGTTACCGAAGCCTGAAAATTTAAAATTGAATTTTGAAATGCCTAATTTTGAGATTCCTAAATTTGAAATAATAGTGTTAGCATGAGTAAAGTGATTTTAAAAGCAGAAAATATAAGCAAGCAATACCGTTTAGGAACTGTAGGCACGGGTACTTTAAGTCATGACCTTAACCGCTGGTGGTCTCAACTTCGTGGAAAAGGAGATCCTTATGCCAAGGTAGGTGCCGTAAATGACCGCAGTCAAAAAGCTACAGAGGAATATGTATGGGCGATAAAAGATATTAATTTTGAAGTTAAATCTGGAGAAGTATTAGGTATTATAGGAAAGAACGGTGCGGGAAAATCTACTTTGCTTAAAATCTTATCTCGGGTAACAGGACCCACGACCGGAAGTATTAAAACTAGAGGTCGTATTGCTTCGTTGTTGGAAGTAGGTACGGGTTTCCATCCCGAATTAACAGGAAGAGAAAACGTGTTTCTTAATGGGGCTATTTTGGGAATGACCAAAGCTGAAGTTACAGACAAGTTAGACGTGATCATTGAGTTTTCGGGCTGTGAAATGTATATTGATACTCCCGTAAAACGTTACAGTAGTGGGATGCGCGTACGCTTAGCTTTCGCCGTAGCGGCACACTTAGAGCCAGAAATTTTAGTGATTGATGAAGTATTAGCGGTAGGTGATGCCGAGTTTCAGAAGAAAGCTATTGGTAAGATGAAAGACATTTCTCAAGGTGAAGGAAGAACCGTTATCTTTGTAAGCCACAATATGGCTGCAGTAAAAAGCTTATGTACACGAGGACTGGTTTTGACGAATGGGGCTTCGGTTTTTGAGGGCACAGCCGAAGAGAGTGTTGATTTTTATTTGTCGCAGAATAGCAGTGTTGGTAATATTAGAAATTGGAGTGTAGATAATGCTATAGGTGCGAATGGGATTAAAGTTCTTGAATTTAATGTGTTAAATGAAAATAAAGAAAGTATATTCTTTATTGATTCTAAGCTATATTTTAAGTGTATTATCGAAAATGAAATTTTAAATGAAAGCATAGATATAACCATAAGAGTGAAAAACTCAGATGAAATTGTTGTTTTTACAGATTGGATTCAGATATTTAAAAACTCAGATTCAAAAAAATCAAAAATAGATATTGGTTTTATGCTAGAGGAAAAGTTTTTAAACTCAGGTTCTTATTCTGTAGATTTAATTTTTGGAAAAAATAAAAAGTATTTAATTTTTAAAGAAACGGATATTATTGATTTTGAAATTGAATTCGGAAAAGATGTAAAAGATACTAAACGGCATCCTGGCGTTAATTATAAAGAATTGAAATGGGATGTTAAGATAATGGATGAGGAACTAAATATGTTAACTTAGTAGATTTAGACTCTAATGTTGAACCAGAATTATAATATAATTTGTAATAAGTAAAATTAAAATTATTTTCGGAACTAATAATACATTGGGTTATTTTTCTTCATTATACTTTTTTAATAGCTAATAACATAGCGAAGCAAGAACACAGAAAGCTAAAATTGCCTTTAGTATTGGTAGTAAAATAATTAATAATGTGGTAATAATCGCTGAAAAGAAGATTGTAATAGGATATAATAACCATACTGTGCAAAGTGATAAAATTAGAAATAGTGTATGGCTTGAATCTAACACGCAAATTTTAAAGGTAGTTGAGATTGATAAATATTGTATCATTTGTAATGGTTCAAATTTCAAGAAATCTATACCTAGCAATGTAATGGCAGGAGGTATTCCTGCAAGGATAATTAAAAATATAAATGAATAAACCGGAGATAATAAAACTAACTAAAATAACCGATGAACGAGGAAATTTAACTTTTCTGCAAAATGGGATAGGTCTTCCCTTTGCTTTAAAACGTTTATTTTGGACCTATGACCTAAAAACGCATGAGATTCGTGGCGGTCATGCTTATCGCAAACAAAATGAACTTATTTGCGTAGTTTCTGGTAGTGCAGACATTATTATAACTTATAAAGATGAACAGCGAGAAGTCTTTAGTCTTAATCAAGCTGATAAAGCTTTGTTTGTTCCTGCTAATTTTTGGAGACACATTGAAAATTTTGCTACAAATACAGTTTTATTGCATTTTTCAGATTCTAGCTACAATGAAGGTGATTATATTAGAAATATGAATAAGTACTTATCCAATGAATAGAGAATTAAAGATTTATGATTGTGATTTAATTCAGCTGCCAAAGATAAACGCTGCTTCTGGATCCTTGACGATAGTAGACAATGAGGGTGGTATTTTACCATTTGAAGTTAAGCGTGTTTTTTATCTTTACGATATTCCAGCAGCTAAGTCCAGAGGAGCTCATGCGCATAAAGAATGTCATCAATTATTGATAGCTTTATCAGGTGCTTTTGAGGTTTTGTTGGATGATGGTCAGGCTAAACGTACTGTTTTTATTAATCAACCTTTTTTAGGATTGCATATCCCTCCGGGAATATGGGCGTCTGAGCAGAATTTTAGTTCAGGTTCAATTTGTTTAGTTTTGACCTCAGAAGAGTTTGATGAAGAGGATTATATTCGAGAATATGAGGAATTTTTAAGTTTTAAAGGTATAGAAAAATGATTCATATAAGCGCAGATGTCAATTCTAATGATATTGGAGAAAATACGCATGTTTGGCAATTTTCAGTCATATTAGCTGGAGCTAAAATTGGAAAAAATTGTAACATTAACTGTCATGTTTTTATAGAAAATAACGTTAGCCTTGGTGACAATGTTACTATTAAACCTGGCGTGCAAATATGGGATGGAATCACCATCGGCAATAATGTTTTTATTGGACCAAATGCTACGTTTACAAATGATATATTACCTAAGTCAAAAGTTTATCCTACAGATTTTCAAACAACTCACATCGAAGATTTTGTTTCTATTGGTGCAAATGCAACTATATTACCGAACCTTCATATTGGAAAAGGAGCTTTTATTGGAGCGGGCGCAGTAGTGACTAAAAATGTTAAACCGTTTCAAATCGTTCTTGGCAATCCGGCAAAGCCTATTGGCTATTTAACTAGAAATAAAGTGAGATTAGATTTAAACTTGTTGGATGAAGAAGGTAACTTATATGAGATTAAAAATAACGAATTAGAAAGATTACATGATTAAATTTTTAGATTTAAAAAAAATAAACGCTCAATACCAATCAGAAATTGAAAATGCAATGATTCAAGTGTTGGACTCTGGCTGGTACATCAAAGGCGCGGCAGTTACAGATTTCGAGTCAAGTTTTGCCAGTTTTTGCGGAACACGTCATTGTATAGGGGTTGCTAATGGTTTAGATGCCTTAGTGCTTATTTTTAGAGCTCTAATGGTGCAAGGGAAATTAAAAAAAGGGGACGAGGTATTAGTTCCTGCGAACACCTATATAGCAAGCATATTAGCCTTAACTGAAAATGGTTTGAAACCTATATTGGTAGAGCCAGATCATTCAACATTCAATTTGAGCTTAAATGGGGTAAAAACTAACATAACCGCCAAAACTAAAGCTGTTCTTACGGTTCACTTATATGGTCAATTAGCGACAGATATGGTGGATTTTTGTGATGAGCAAAATCTTTTATTGGTAGAGGATGCAGCACAAGCCCACGGAGCTAAAAATGATTTAGGTCAAAGAGCGGGGAGCTTTGGTATTGCTGCAGGATTCTCATTTTATCCTGGTAAAAACTTGGGAGCTTTAGGAGATGCAGGTGCGGTAACTACAAACAATGCTGAATTAGCTAGTCTTATTCAGCAGTTGGGTAATTACGGTAGCGAGAAGAAGTACCACAACAGCTTGCAAGGTTTAAATAGTAGATTGGATGAATTACAGGCTGCTATTTTAAATGTAAAATTGCCATACATAGATCAAGAAATTATTAAAAGAAGAGAAGCTGCAAAATTTTATCAAGAAAACATTAAAAACTCCAAAATTACTTTGCCCAATTGGAACGAGAATGTAGAAAATCATGTTTTTCATCTATACGTGATACGATGTGAAAATCGTGATAAACTTCAAGCTTATTTACTAGAAAATAATATTCAAACCGTAATTCATTATCCTATCCCTCCACACAAGCAATCAGCCTATAAGGAGTGGAACAATTTATCTTTTCCTATCACAGAAAACATTCATGAAAGTGTTTTAAGCCTGCCTATAAGTCCTATCATAAGCTTACAAGAGCAAAAAAAGATAGTTGAGGTACTAAATAATTTTTAGCATGAATCGTCCGTTAGTTTCTATAATTGCAGTGTGTTATAATCACTCTAGGTATGCTATTACTACTTTAGAAAGCATCGTAAATCAATCTTACGAAAATATAGAATTAATTATAATGGATGATTGCTCAACGGATACTTCCGTGGCGGTTATTCAAGATTGGATAGATAAAAACAATTATGACTATAAATTTGTTGCGCACAAACAAAATCAAGGACTATGTAAAACATTAAATGAAGCTTTAGAAATTGCACAAGGAGAATTTATACAAATCATTTCTTGTGATGATATTTTAATGGAAAATAAAATTGAATTACAAGCAAATCTCTTCAATAAGCTGCCTTCTAATTATGGAGTATTACATTCTAACTTAATATATGTTGATGAACTAGGAAATAAATTAAATCGTAAAGAGAATAAGAAAAGAGCAAAATTTTCTGGATTTTATTATTATCTATTACTGGAAAGTAATCAAATTGCTGCTCCTACGTTGCTATACAAAAGACAAGCACTTTTTGATGTGGGTAAATTCGATGAAAGATATTCTTATGAGGACTTAGATATCTTATTAAAAATATCTAAAAAGTTTAAGATAGAGTATTTAGATATGCCTTTAATTAAATATAGAATTTTACAAAGCTCACTATTTAGATCTAGAGGGCTGAGAGGAACAATGGATAGGCTTCAAATCCTATTTAGAAATATTGAAGATAAACGTTCTAAAAATATTGTAAGAAAAAATAACATAAAAACGTCAAAAGCATATCTAAAAAAATTGAAAGTAAATGGCGATAAAGCGAAATATATTAAATTTTTTTTAAGGTCTTTAAGCTATATCCCATTAAATCATTCTTATGATATTTTGAACTATTTTAAATATTTCTGGAGAACATTAAAGCAAAAACATCAGAATACTTAGATTATTTTTTTCATATTTTTAATTATTTCAAATCTTTTAACAATTTAGAGCTAAACACTTCCTTGAAATGAATCTCTAAGGTATAGATTTCGATGAAATCGTATTTGAGTACAATTAGGAAATTATTTTTTTGCACATCTGTTTAGTTTTTAATGCCAACAAATAAGAGTATTAATGTTAAATCAGGTTGAGTCGAGTCACTTTTATTTGATTTTTCTACTCCTTGGCTGTTTTTTTGAAGCCAGCCTGCCAAAATGAATGTTTTGGGGTTGATACTTAAGATTACAAAAGCTAGCTTTAGAAATGAAAGCGGATATATAATTTATTACAAACTTTCAAAATTATGACTATGTGTAAGTCGAAAAATTACAAAAATAGAATTCTTTTTGCAATTAGTAATTTAACCTACGGAGGCATTCAAACACAAGCTTTAAACTTAGCTAAAGCATACAAAAATAAAGGATGTAAAGTTTACTTTTTTTATACAGGAAAATACGAAGAGGATTTTGTAAATAATGAATTGCTCGCAAACAATTTTTTGATTATAGATGGAAGTTTTATAAATGATAAAAATCTTATGAAATTTTCTTGGAAGTTACAGCGCTATTGGCCTTTGGTTAGAGCTGTTGCCATATTGAAGTTTCATAGAATAAAATACGTTATTCCATACCAAAATCAGTTAAGCTGTTTTTTCGGAGCCATTCATAATTATACGGGTGTAAAAAAAACATTATTCCATATAAGAAGTACAGTTTTGGAGAATGAATCTAAACCAAATTGGTATTTAAAACACGCTTTGCAAAATAAACCAACCATTATTGTAAATTCAAATCACGCAAGAATTAAATTTGAACAGGTATATGGGAAAGAGTATGACCTAGACATACAAACAATATATAATGGAATAGATGTTAGACCGATAGATAAGACTATTAATTGGAGATTATTTTTTAATGTGGAATCAGTTGACTTTACAGCCACTATTCTTGCAAATTTTTTTAACGAAAAAGATTTTTTGACTGTTTTTAGAGCTTGGAAATCTTTTATGGAAAAAACAAATTCAAATTCAAAATTATTAATAGCGGGTGATGAAGGTGTTAAGGGGATGAAGTCCTTCTATAAAAAAGAAGTAGAGAATATGGGATTGGAAAATTCTGTAGTTTTTTTGGGTAGAATATCTCAGAATATAGAACTGTTAAGCATAGCAAACTGCAATATTCTTAGTACTGAGAATGAAGGTTTGCCAAACAGTGTAATCGAAACATTAGCAATGGGTAAACCGTTTTTAGGTACTGATGTGGACGGTATTAGAGAAGTAGTAGGAGAAACATATCCAATACCGCTTTTTAAAATTGGAGATCATAATAAATTGGAAGAAAATTTAATAAAAATTTACAAGGATGAGATCGATTTGGAATATGTTAAGAAATACTCTTTCAATAGGTTCAAGATGTTTAAAGTAAATAAATTGATCAAAAATTATTCAAGTATTATTGCTACTTAAAAAAAATTAAATAAGTAGGTCATACCAAAAGAAACTCACAAATATTTTGAGGGAATTTGCTTAAGATATACCTATTTTGTTGGTAATTTTTTTTTTAAAATAAAATTAATAGCATATCTTTTGAGCGGCTAGTGTTATGATAGAATATGGATAAATCCTTAGGGCACAACTTTAGCATCAATAATTATTTTGTTGATAATTATCTCTATCAACCTACCAGAGCCGCAAATAAAATCATAAAAATTTAGTTAAGCTGCGCAAGAATATATATTTTTGATTTATAAGTGTAGTCGATTACGAGACTTATAAATCAAATTAAAGCTCAAAAAAGAAAGCAAAAGTGTCTAGCCGCTGGTATTTTTTGAGTTTTTTTGTGCTTTTTAGTAAAAAAAGAACAATACACTAAGGATTTTGAAAAAGTAAGTAAGACTTTTTTTTGTAGTGCTAAGGGATGTTTATAAAAGAATAAACGGTTTCTTGAGATAGCTAAGCGTTTTTCTGCCACTTCTTAGCATTTAGGATAGAAAAAAAGTCCCGAGAAAATTTCTCGAGACTTACAAATCAAATCAATTAAAAGTGTCTAGCCGCTAATTAATTTATACTCCAGACCTAACAAGGCTTTTCTAAGCCGTTTCCCTGGCCGGTAATTAATGTGTGCACTTCTCACCTTAGAAGCGTTCACTTCTTCAGGAAGAGAGCTGCCTTCGCAGCGAATGCCCACCTGAAAATTACCCAAGGAGCCCAATTGTACCACGCGACCTTGTGCCAGCTCGTCCATCATATTATGCTGCAAAGCATTGAGAACAGCCAGGCAGTCGGCTTCACGCACGGTAGACTGGTTGGAGATTAAATACGCAAGCCGCTCAAAATCTACCACCCCATCTTTTACGGCGTGGAGGTAAAATTGCTCAGGGGCTTGCAAGTCCTGAGGGTTTTTACGGGCAATGGTTTTCACTTTTATCATGAAAAATAAATTTAATGACACCTTTCTATCGGCGGTTCTATAGAGTATCTTAAGAACAAGCTAAAGTTCTAATAATTAGTGCTTCCGTGCAAAAATAGTTATGCAATCCTATTGTTAATAATTTTAATTTCAGATGTTTAGCTTTTATTTTATTAAAATAGCAGCTATTTTCAAAACGAAAAACGATCAACGAAAAACGAAAAACGAATAACGAACAACGAAAAACGATCAACGAAAAACGATCAACGAAAAACGATCAACGAAAAACGAAAAACGAACAACGAATAACGAAAAACGATCAACGAATAACGACCAACGATCAACGACCAACGACCAACTAAATAAAAAAAATCTATTCTTTCTCTTATCAAAATTGCGTATTATTGCAGCTTATTTTACTTATACGAGATGATACAAGAAAAACCCTTGGTTTCTATAATTATTCCTACCTATAATCGAGCCCATCTCATTAGTGAAACCTTAGACTCGATAAAGGAACAAACTTATACAAACTGGGAATGCATTGTCGTGGATGATGGAGGTACAGATCATACAGAAAATATTTTAGAAGCTTATATAAAAGAAGACTCACGCTTTAAATTCTTAAAGAAACCAAGTCACAGAAAAAAAGGCGGAAATGCCGCCCGTAATTTTGGTTATGAAAAGAGTATAGGAGAGTATATAAATTTTGTGGACAGTGATGATTTAATTCATAAAGAAAAGTTGCAACTTCAGTTAGCTGTTTTGGAAAAAAATGAAAGTTGTCAAGTTTGCTTAAGCGAAGCAGAAATTTTTAACGAGACAAAACGTTATCAGAAAAAATCAAAACCTTTAGATGAAATCAATTTTTTTGAAGATTATATTTCAAAAAAAATAGATATGGGAACGACACAACCACTATGGAGAAAGAGCTTCTTGGAATCTGCAAAAACCGTTTATGATGAAACTATTTTGCGGGCGCAAGATTTTGACTTTCTAAGCAGGATGTCTTTTAGAAAAGACTTTTCACACTGTTACGTAAAAGAAATTTTAGTTTCTGTAAGAATAGGAAATTCTGGGCGTATTACAGATTCAGGTTTCAGAAAGGATGTGATGGTTTCTTATTTAAATGCGTATTATAAAACTTATTTGTTACTGGCGAATGACTATAAAGATAAACAACTTTATAAATCTTATACCAATTTATTTTTAAAGAGAATTCTAAGATGTATCAATTCAAAAGATTTTGAGACTGCATTGTTCTTTTTAAAAAAGATGCGTAAAAATGTATTTAATAATGATACAAGATATAGGAGGCATTTTTTAAAGTTGATACTCTCAGTTTCGGTTTTAAAAGGTACTGGTCTTCGAGGATACTCCCTTTTAAAAAAATACTATTATTTAGATTAAAACCATTGATATAAATGCAATTAACATTAAAAAAAATAACCCAACCAAATCAAGAATTCTGGCAATCCTTTGATCAGCTAGTGAATAAAACTTGTGGGTTTACGGTACACTTAAACTCCATTTGGTTGACCAATTATATAAAATACTATTTTGAGGAGACACAATCTACGTGGATTTTAGCAGCCTATAATCAGGATGAACTGGTAGGCTGTTTGCCATTACAGGCGGAAGAGAAAAGAGCAACTCGGTTTTATAACTTTACAGAGTTACGTATTTTAGGATTTGGCCCTACAGATTTTTTTGATATACCTGTAGCAGAAGAAAACAGACAGGAGATTTTATCACATTTAGTAGCTTTTTTAAAGAATGACAGCACTTGGGATAAACTTATGATGACAGAATTACCTGAGACATCCCCAAATTTAAAGTGTCTTATAGAAGCTTTAAGAAAAGAAAAATTAGAGTTTGAGCTAGATGAGCCTAATGGTTTTGTGTATACCGCTACAAAGGGAGATTGGGAGGATTTTCTAACAACCGAGTTTGATCCTAAGAATAAGGATTTGGCTAAATCTGAGAGACGAGTGGCAAAGAAAGGGTATGAGTTAAAATTTAGCTCTTATCGAGAAAATGTATATCCTGAGTTATTAAAAAATATTGATTTATATGCCCAACGACGCGAAAGTTTAGGTCAATTTAATAAATATGAAACCGATAATTTAAAAAAATTCCTTCAAAATATTATTGAAGCCTACGAAGCTAAAAAGATGGTAGAACTTACCGTTCTAGAAGCCGATGGTGAAACTTGGGCTTTTCAATTGGACTGGATTTGTAATAAAACACGTTACCATTGGAACCACGCCTACAATGAGGATTATAAACGCTACTCCCCAGGAAAATTGATCTTAAAGGAAGTGATGCGGTCAAGCTTTTATGATCCTAATATAGACTATTGCAATCATATGCGTGGCCTGTCTAGTTATAAAGACAAGTTTACAGATGAAAAGCAAATGCTGATAAGAATTAGAATAGAAAATTCATTTTCGAAAAAGGTGAAGCTGACTCGACTCATATCAAAAACCTTAAAAGCAGTAAAAAAATGATGCCCAAAAAAGTGTTTGTATTGGTGACCATAGATACAGAAGCTGATAAAGGAAATCCTGGATGGAATCTTCAAAAACCATTGGCATTTAAAAATATTCCTCTTCAGAAGAAATTATTAGTACCTCTTTTTAAAAAGTATGGTATAATTCCTACTTTTCTATTAAGCCCAGAGGTGATACACGATCAAGACTCTGTACAGCTTTTAAAGTCTTTAGACCATGTAGAACTGGGAACGCATTTACACGAAGAATTTATAGCGCCCAATGCGAATTTTGATGCAGATAGAACAAAAAATACACAAGCAAATTTAGCTGAAGGTTTGGAACGTGAAAAACTAACCAAGCTTACCGATTTGTTTACAGAAAAATTTGGATACCCCCCTAAAAGTTTTCGCTCTGGTCGTTTTGGACGCAGTAAAAGTACTTCCTCTATTTTAGCAGATTTGGGTTACAATGCAGTTTCAGACATTACTCCGTACACCTATAAGTTAATTGAAGGACACGTATTAAACCATTGGAAAGAACCATTGGAGCCATATTGGGAGAAATTTGGTGAAAAAAAAATACTACAAGTTCCGCTCACGTTGATCAATCCAGATTACCATAAGATTCCATTTTTTCTACGGAAAAATATAGGGAATCCAGAAAATATCAAACGCCGAATTTCGAAGAAGCTTGGATATAAACTAAAAACGCGTTGGTTACGTCCCTATCGGGAAAGCGGACAAGGAATGATTGAAATAGCCGATTATGTAGTAAACAATCATTTTAAAAAACAAGAATTTGCTATATTGAATATTATGTTTCACAGCAATGAAATCTTAGTTAAAGGTTCTCCTTACTGTCAAACAAACGAGGAAGTTAAAAACTACCTTACATCCTTAGAAACTCTATTTAAACACCTTAATAAAAACTATGATTTATGCTCTATCAGTTTAGGCGACGTCTCTACCATCTTATCCCAAAATTAAACGTAGAGTATGTGTACACCCATAACTTAAAAAACGTTTCCCAAAAGGATTGCAGAATTCCAGTAGAAGTCTTTAAATTATCTTTGAAGAATATTCACCGCATTGTAGAAGTAAAAAAAATACCTTTAGATAAATTAAGAAAAAGATTAGAACGAGGTGATTTTTGCTATGTTACCCAAGTGGAGGGTAAATTGATAAGCTATCATTGGGTACAATTTACAGGTACCCATTTTATACAACAAGCTGGTCGTAGCATTGAAGTTGAACCTGGGGACTTTTGGATTTATCACACTCGGGTTTCTGAAAAGTTTAGGGGGAATGGAATAAATGGTAAAGTTTTAAGTGATTTAATATTAGAAGCTAAAAGAAATAATCATCAGCAAGCGCTTATTTATACCAATAAAAACAATATCTCTAACCGTAAAGGTTTGGAGAAGCTTGGTTTTAAATTAAGAGATGTTATTTACAGTTATGAAATGAATAGGAAGTTCCATCAAGTTTATAAGAAGAAGATAACATGAAAATAATTCATTTTTTTGCGAGATTTCCAAATAAGACTCAGCCTTATAATCAAGTTTTGTTAGAACGTCTAACCACCTTTGGAATGCTATGTGAAGTAGCTTGCCTTGTAAAGGGAAAGGGGAAATCAAGCTTTAAAATATACGATTTTTACCATCACAAATTTAAGTGGCTAAGCTATGTCTCTGCTTCAATTAAGCATAGAAAATATTTTTTGGCGTTTAAAGAAGAAAGTCAATTAAATTTTTTACCCAGTGTAAAAATTTTTGGCAGATATGCACCGCTTATAAAAGCAAATCCAGATGTTGTGCATGTGCATCACGTTCAAATTTTAAATAAAAAGTTAATAGCGTTTCTAAAAATTTGTGATTTTAAAACTCTAATCAGTTTTCGCGGCAGTGATATTTTAGTAAGACCATTTAGAAACCAAGAGGAAAAATCTTTTTTAGAATATGCTTTACAGAACACAAATGCAGCGCATGCGGTTTCAGGTAATATTCAGGAAGCTCTTGAATCTTTTGGTAAGCCTTCAGAATATATTTATACTATTTATAGGACTGTAGAGGTAAAAGAAGCGAATATACCTTTTCAAAAAAATGAGGATATAGATCATGTACATATCACGACTATTGGGCGAATTCATTGGACAAAAGGCTATGTTGATGCTATTAAATCTTTAAAAGTATTAAAAGATAATCATCTAAGTTTTACATATAACATTTGTGGGGGGTATGACACAGATATTTTTGATGAATTAAAATTCTGGATAAGAAGACTTGATTTAGAAAAGCACGTCGTTTTTCACGGACACCTAAATAATACTCAAATTAATGAAATTCTGGGTAAAACGGATGTCTATTTACAGAGTTCACTTACAGAGGGAATTCCAAATACACTATTAAGAGTAATGTATTATCAAATTCCAATTGTGACAACTAATGCGGGAGGTATACCAGAAGTTTTTCAAGAAACAAATAAAAGAAGAATGGTTGAAGTTGGGAGTTGGTCAGAAATGGGTAAGGAGCTACTAACAGTTTTACATCGAAATTTAGAATTTAGAGAATCCTCCCAAAAAGTGGAATCAATTGACGAAAGTATTGAAATAAATAACTATCGCGAAATGTATCAAAAAATAATTGAATTGTAGTAAATAATTGAATTGTAGTTTTAGAAGCTTGTAATTTAGATACAGAAATAGTACTAAAGCACAATAAAATTCTACGGGATAAATTTAGTTTTGACGGTGAGATCACTGCTTTAAATGAATTATATGTCTCCTGAAATCTATACTAGTCATAGTTTTAGTATATGTAATTCTAAATATTTGATAGGTCTAAGTAGGTTTCATATAAGAGATTTTAAATAAAAAATATGACTTTATAGTTTATACAGGTAATCAAGAAATGAAGAGATTTACTTTTTTAAAGATGAAAAACTAGAAAAATACTTTATAGATATTGAAAAAGAATGATTCATAAGTTTATAAAAACATTGCAAAAGGTTGAAAAACAAAGTAATGTTTATAGAAAAAAAGATAATACATCTGGCTTATCCTACAAACGCTTTGGTAAAGTTTGGATTAGAGCAGATATACCCATTAAAGATCAATATACGAAAAGCTTAAAATATTCTGAATTGCGGTTTTACCCTAGTACAAATTATAAGGCATGGGCGCTTTGGATTTTAAGAATTTTTAAATTTAAGAAAAGCAGTCTTCGGCTTAAGGAATTATTAGGTATTGGTTTATACTGGCCTTTCTTAAAAACAGAATACTTGCCACTTCATGCAGATATGATATACGGTCGTATGCCATCCCTAATATTGATTTATACTTCTGTAAAAGAACAAAAGGTGGTAAAGGTGGCATTGACCAAGGCAGGTAAACTTCAAATGAAATCTGAAATTGCAAGCCAGCGTTTAGCAAGTGCCATAACGTCAAAAGATATTTTTATACCTAAAATTTTAAGTGAATATCACGATGAGGATATCGACTATTCCATCGAAGAATATTTTGCTGGCAAAAAACATTCCTTTAAAGATAAGAAGAAACTCAAAGTTAATTATCATAAAGTTTTTCGGTATCTGATGAAGTTTTATTTAAAAAATCCAATAAAACTTCAAAATTTATCCGAAAATAAATTCTTAAACCATGATTTCGTAGAAAAATTTATCAAAGAACAAGACCATGGAGAATTAGCGATGTCTACCTATAACCGCTTGTATGCCAAGAAAAAAAATATGATTCTATGTAGAATTCATGGAGATTTAAGCCATGGCAATGTACTTTCTAATAAGGAGGAAGTTTGTATTATAGATTGGGGGAAATCAAAACTTCATTATTTAGCTCGGGATTTAGATAGCTCTAGTTATAATACAAAAGATTTTTATAATGAGTTTTTAGAGAAAGCTAGAATCGATGAAAATGGAGTTTACTCTTATAAAGAACAATTGTTTTTAGGAAGATTTATAGAGATGAGTAGGCTAATCCATAATGGGATCAAACGCAAAACCATCAATAATCATTTATATAATTGGGTAAAGTCACAAAATGAAGTGTTGTTGCGTATGTCCAAGGATTTGTAATATAATTGATTGGGTATAAATGGAAGAATAATTTTCTACATACCTTAAAAATCGTGTATATATACCAGAATAGAAATGCAGAAGCTTCATTAAAGAATAAAATGTTACTATTTTCGCCGAATTGAATGCTAACGAAGATTTAAAAATACAAAATGCAAAAAATATTAGTCACTGGCGCTGCTGGGTTTAACCCGTGAAATAGTGGCAAGATGGATAGATATTATTACATATATGTACTTTTAAGTGAGAAAGACGGTAAAAAATATACGGGTTATACATCGAATTTGCCATTAAGAATTGAGGCTCATCAAAAAGGAAGAGTAAAATCAACAAAGCATCGTCGACCATTAAAATTGATTTACTTTGAAGGTTGTTTGTCGCAAGATGATGCTATTAAGAGAGAAAAATAGTTAAAAAACGCACTATGGAAAAATGTATTTGGGGAAGCGCCTCAAATCTTATTTATCATGTGAAACTAAAAATAAATAATACCTACTGAAATCCATTACGTGTTTAACAGGATTTCACAGGTCAAGAAGGTAAGTAATGAAATTAGAACAATATAATCAGCTTAAACATAATAAAATATTAGTCACTGGCGCTGCTGGGTTTATCGGTTTTCATCTTTGTCAGCAATTGTTAGAAATGGGCTATGCCGTAGTGGGTTTGGATAATCTGAATAACTATTATGATGTGAGCCTTAAATTTGACCGCTTAAGTGCTTTGGGAATCGCAAAGCAAGAGGCATCTTATTATAATCAAATTTGTACATCGGAAGAGTTTCCTAATTTTGAATTTATTCAGTTAAAATTAGAAGATCGGGTGCACGTACCACATTTGTTTGAAAAGCATACATTTGATAAGGTGTGCAATCTAGCAGCACAAGCTGGAGTACGTTACAGTATCGAGAATCCAGAGGTGTATGCAGATTCTAACATTAGTGGTTTTTTAAACCTGTTAGAGTGTATGCGCCATAATAAGGTGAATAAACTGGTATATGCCAGTAGCTCTAGCGTTTATGGAAACAACAAAAAAGTTCCATTTTCTGAGTCCGATAATGTGGACGAGCCTATAAGTGTGTATGCCGCCACCAAAAAATCAAATGAATTATTAGCGCATACCTACAGCCATCTTTACAGAATACAATGTATTGGACTACGCTTTTTTACGGTCTATGGTCCTTGGGGCAGACCAGATATGGCTCTGTTTTTATTTACCGATGCTATTTTAAAAGATAAACCTATAAAAGTGTTTAACCATGGAAGTTTATCCCGTGACTTCACCTATATAGATGATATTATTACTGGAGTTATAAATACCTTGAAAAAGGATTTGCCAGAAAACAGCTTGCACGGAGTATACAATATTGGTAATTCTAGTCCAGTACAATTGATGGATTTTATTGGAGCCATCGAAAAGGAGACTGGAAAAAAAGCCAAAAAGGAAATGCTGCCGATGCAACCTGGCGACGTAGCCACCACATACGCAGACGTTTCTAAATTAAAAAAAGATTTTAACTATGCGCCGAATACCTCGGTTAAAGAAGGCATAAGTGAATTTGTGAAGTGGTATAAGGGGTATTATGTTTTGTAGTTTCTAGTTTTTAGTTTGGCGTTTTCCGTTCAGCGTAAATAAGACATAAATAGCGAGAAATTAACAAAGTCCACCAACGTCCAAAGAGCAAAGAGCAACGAGCAACGAACAACAACGAACAACAAACAACGATTAACGAACAACTAGCAACGAACAACTAGCAACGAACAACGAACAACAAACAACAAATAACGAAATCATGAATTACAAAGAACTCGACGCGTGGAAAGAATCGATGCAGCTTGTGCAATTAGTGTATGAAATAACGCAGAAGTTTCCAAGTGAGGAAAAATTTGGTTTGGTAAGTCAATTAAGGAGAGCTTCTGTTTCTATTCCATCAAATATTGCGGAAGGATTTGGTAGAAGCTCGAATAAATAATACAAAAGATTTGTTGAAATTGCGCTAGGCTCCATTTTTGAATTAGAAACGCAACTTATTATAGCTTCGCAGTTAAATCTGCTTCAACGCGAACATGCAGTTTTCGCTAAAATAGAAAATACCATAAATATAATTCATGGTCTCATTCGCTTTTTGAAAAAGAATAGTTGATCTAGTTTAGCGTTCAGCGTAAAACGAACAACGAATAACGAAAAACCAACAACGAATAACGAAAAACGAACAACCAACAACGAATAACGAACAACGAACAACGAAAAACGAAAAACCAACAACGAACAACGAATAACGAATAACGAATAACGAATAACGAACAACGAAAAACGAAAAACGAACAACCAACAACGAACAACGAATAACGAACAACGAACAACGAAAAACGAACAACCAACAACGAACAACCAACAACGCATCATGAAAATCATCATCTTCGACGGCACTTTCTCCAGCACTGCTTTTATACGCCGGTTAATGCAAGGCTTGGTTAAAAGTGGCTTACAGATTAGTGTTATCGGATTCAATGAAGCCAATCCAAGCCCAGTGGTGGGAGTGAATTATGTAAGCTTGGGAAGTAATCAATCTAAAATAGGCTTGTTAAGAACCAGTCTTACTCTAGCTTTAAAAGAAGGGAAACCAGCTTCGTGGATTAAAGTGCTAAGTAATATTCTATCTGGGGATCGGATTTCTTTACAAAAACAAAATTTAGATTTAGTTCTTAAAAAATTACAACCCGATATCATTCATCTGCAATGGCCTTCTTTATTACCTTGGATGCAGCCCTATTTTCAAAACCGAGATTTTAAAATCGTATTGAGTCAAAGGGGGTTTCATACCAATGTGCGTCCGTTTATTGATCCAGTCAATTTTAAATATTTACACGAAACCTACCCTCAATTAGATGGCTTGCATTCGGTTTCCAAAGCAATTTCTAAAGTAGGTAGAAAAATTGGAACGCCATTACACGGTTTGGATCGGGTAGTTTATACGGGATTAGATCTAGAAAAAATGGGTTTTAAAACTAAAGTTAATATGAAATCTTGCTTGCAGCTAATCTCTGTAGGGAGACCACATTGGAAAAAGGATTACCCTACGGCCATTAAAGCTTGTGCTTCTTTAAAGCAAGAAGATCTTGATTTTCATTATACGATTGTAGGCGGTGAGGGAGATGAGGAAAGCTTGTTTTTAATTCATGAATTAGGACTAAGTGAGCACATCACTTTAACGGGGAAGCTTCCGCAAACAGAAGTATTTCAAAAAATTCAAGAAGCAGATGTGATGCTCTTGCCGAGTATAGAAGAAGGTATTGCGAATGTGGCTGTAGAAGCCATGGCGCTTGGCACGCTAGTAATCTCCACCAATTGTGGTGGAATGGAAGAGTTGATTGCAAATGAAAAAGAAGGATGGATTGTTCCCACAAGAGATTTCAAAGCCATGGCAAAGGCCATTTTAAATTTTACCTACTTGAATAGTGATGAGATACATACCTTATCTTGGGCAGCGAGAAAGAAAGTGGAGCAACAACATACAGAGGTAAAAATGGTGAATGATATGCTCGGTTTGTATCAAAAAGTATTGAACGTTTAAGTTTAAACTTTTCTGTTATTTCGACGAAGGAGAAATCTTAAACTAGTTTACCTCCACGCCAATCGTAAAGAAGAATCATTCTAAACCTAAACCTAAAGCATAAGATCCTGAACAAAATCTTCCTTTCAATCAGATTTTTTCAGGATGACAGGTGATGTTGAGTCTTGTCATGCGCTTGTCCTGTCATGCTGAACTCGTTTCAGCATCTTATAATTATGAAAACGCCTTACCCTCGTAAGTAATACTTCCTAAGAATAAGATCCTGAACAAAATCTTCCTTTCAGTCAGATTTTTTCAGGATG
>NZ_JAVRBG010000019.1:0-36783 GCF_031845265.1 Mesonia ostreae
CGTATTGAAAAACCATCCGTTTTTCAAACTTTTCCTGTACTACAACCCGAGGCAAGCCTCGGGGAATTCTTTAGATTGAAATAAAATGAGTAGTACTGCATACTGCCAAAAATTCGTGATTTAAATATAATTCAGTAGATTTATATAAAATTAAAGAAAATGGAAACTATCCGAATTGACATCATAAATCCAAAGGCGAAAAAAATTCTAAAAAACTTAGCGGATTTAAACTTGATTAAGATTAATAAAGAAAATTATAAATCGGACTTCTCAGCTTTACTGAAAAAAATAAGGGAGAAAACCAATGATGAAATTACGTTAGATGAAATAACTAATCAAGTTGAGGAAGTGAGAAAATCCCGATATGAAAAGTAAGAGAATAATCCTCGATACCAATCTTTGGATTAGCTTTCTTATTTCCAAAAAATTCAGTCAGATTGATAAACTCATTGAAAATAAGAGAATTATCTTGATTTTTTCCAACGAGTTACTCGAAGAATTTATTGATGTGGTAAGTCGTCCCAAATTTAAAAAATACTTCACGAAAAAAGATATTGAAAAAATTCTCACGAATTTTGACCAATTTGGAGAATTAGTAAAAGTAACTTCTGAAATTAAAGTTTGTCGAGATCCAAAAGATAACTTTTTACTAAATTTATCAGTAGACTCAAAGGCAGATTATTTAATTACTGGAGATAAAGACTTACTGATTTTAGAAAAGATTGAAAATACATCAATTATGACTTTTTCCGAATTTATTGAACGAAACGATTAAAACTTCGACATACATAACGAATCATTTGTGAAGACGGCCAAACATAAACGTCGTGTTAACTACCCGCACTCCAAAGGAGCAAATCAATTCTTTTTTCTATTGATCCCAAGAAAAGTTAATGCTTATAAAAGCTATACAATAAACCCACTTCCTCTTGCGTGAACAATCGCTTCTTGCGAATCTTTTACCAGTAAAAAAGGAGTTTGATCATAGTTTTGCATTAACTTTTTTACATATTCCATTTTACGCTTATTATTCACACTGCGCAAATAAATCGCAAGCACACGTCCCGGAAATTGATTCGCGATTTCTATATAAATATCTCCGTCGTGCTCCCCACTATCTCCAATGAGAATAAAGCTAAGTTGAGGATACATTTTAAAAATATTAACAATCTCGTGCTGTTTCTGTGGTTTTTTGTCTTGCGGATTCTTTTTACCCGAAAAAGGCCTGGGAAAATCCCGAAGTAGAATAGGACCTTTGGGAAAATTATTATGCTGAAGAAAGAGCTCTAAATAACGGTATAAATTCCACGGACTGTGACTTACATAAAAAATAGGATTGCTTTCTTTGCCCGTGCTTCCACGGTGCAATTGATGATAAAACTCTGCCGCGCCTTTTAATGGAGTTCGATTACTCGCAGGTTTAAAAAAAGTATTGAATAACACTCGTAACTTTAAGAAAGACGTGATTCCTGTTTGTAAGATCGTATCATCAATGTCTGAAATTACGCCATATTCCGTAGTATTCTTAGGAATTAAAATTTGCCCAGGAAATCTATTTTCTGAAGTGATTTTCTTCAAAACATCTACATCATCATAAGCTACTTCATAAGAGAGCCAGCCCTCCTCGTTGCACAGTTTTGCTAAAGAGTCTGAAGGCGTTTGAATAGTAAAATAGCCGCGGTTATTGGTTTTCACTTTATATATACTATCATCTGGTAGCTTTATATTAAGTATTGTGAACTTAATTTCATCGGTTTCAAAACGTTTCCAAGAATTTACTAGAAGTTGAAACCAATTTTTAGCGTCTAAGTTGATGGATTCATCTTCTAAAGCCCTGCCTCTGGCATATAAGTGTGTATTTGTTCCGTAAGACTGAAACGTTATCACCTGCAAAGGATCTTTTTTAAAAAGTTTTAAAAACATATTTCTTTGATTAAAAATGCCAGGAGTCTGGCCATAGCCAAATTAATAGCAAGCCGAAAGCTATGGAAATTGACATCGCTATCAAAATCCATTTGGTAAATTTTTTGCTTCCTAAAGAGATCGCAATAACAACTTTAAAAGCCAAGTTAGAAATTACCGCTGTCATAATAAGCCTCCATCCTAAAGCTGCTTCAATCCCACCACCAATCATTTTAGAAAGGGATAAGGTAATCGCATCTTTGTTAGCAAGACCGCCAATGATAGAGGCTATATAAAGTCCCTCGTTTCCAAACTCTTTCTCTGTAAACGCCACTACCAATAAAATTACAGAATAAATAATTCCGAAAATAATGGCACTTTTAAATTGTGCCGGATTCTTAGGTTCGGGAAGCTCTTCATCTTTCGCATCTTTGTTGATAAAATAAAACATGCCTAAGCTTAATAAGCTCATAAAAATAAATAAAGTGATAAAAGGCAATGCAATTTCGCCTATCTTATGAGGCACAATTACCGCTATTTCTATCAAAACCCTTATTAAAGATACCGTCACGGCTACCAATATTACAAATGCTGCTAGTTTTGCACCAGTCTTTTTACCTTTGGTTTTTCTAGCAAAACTAACACTTGTAGCCGTACTACTTATAAGTCCGCCTAAGATACCATTAGAAATGAGTCCTGCTTTTTTCCCCAGCCATTTATAGATAAAGTAACCAAAGACACTTATCCCAACAATAAGGGACACCATAAGCCAAATATTCTTCGGATTAAGCACATCTAAAGGTCCGTAAGTTTCATCGGGAAGAATAGGTAGAATAACTAAGGTAATTCCTACAAAAGTCATAATTGCTGATATGTCTTTTTCTTTGAGTTTTTCTATAAATCCGTGAAGATGTTCTTTTATATAAAGCAAAATCGCCAATAAACCCCCTATCATTACTCCAATCACTTGGCTACCTACCACCAAATAAGCTCCAATAGAGAACATAATTAAAGCAGCGACCTCTGTAGTTTGACCTATAGTTGAATCTGTTGTTGTTTTAAGTTTTACCACATTAGCCATCACCAGTAAGGCGGTAATAGCAAGAGCTATGACAGGTAAAATAAAGTTATTATTAAACTCAAGACTCAAAAAAGCGGTAAGCGTTCCCAAAATGGTAATAAGAGTGAAAGTTCTAACTCCTGCCATTTTATTATTGGTAGTTTCTCGCTGAAGCCCTACCAGCAAGCCTAAACCAAATGAAATACCCAAGGTTATGATATCGTCATAATTCATAATAATCTTTCATTTCTTAACTGAAATTTAGGTATTTAAATTAATTAATAACTATCTAAATTAAAAATTATTCACACGTCACAAAGAACATCAATAGCCTGCTTAGAATTATATAGTTTAATCTATTCAAGAACAAAAATATACACAGTACAAAATGTAGGATTGTTTATAGATTCTGATTAATTTTTCTAAAAAACTAACTTTATCTGCAGTTGATCAAAGTTATGTTTACAGCTTAAATTCAAGAAGTAAAGAATACTTTTACATAAAATAACCCAAAAAACCAATCCGTAAAAAACCCTACTTTAAAGCAAAAAAAAAAGCAACACTTTTAAGTATTGCTTTTTGGAATATGAGCTGATATCAATTTATTTGATACTTACTTCTTCTATTGGCATATCACTATCTTTAAAACGCTTTACACATTCTTTAAAGATGTCTTTTGCCTCTTTAGCATCTCCCCATCCACCAACATCTACTTTTTTCTCTTCTAAATCTTTATACACTTTAAAAAAGTGCTCAATTTCTTTAATACGGTGCGCGTTAAGCTCATTTAAATCGTTGTATTTATTCCAAATGGGATCACTTACAGGCACGCAGATAATTTTCTCATCGGGTCCTTTCTCGTCTGTCATATGAAAAACACCTATTGGCTTTACTTCAATTACACAACCAGGAAAAGTAGGTTCTGTTACCAAGACCAATACATCTAAAGGATCTCCATCTAAAGCTAATGTTTCTGGAACAAAGCCATAATCTGCCGGGTACATCATAGAAGAAAAAATCATTCTATCGTAACGAAGTTTTTTTAATTGAAAATCGTATTCGTACTTATTTCTACTTCCCTTAGGAATTTCTACTAAAACATCAAATGTCATTATACTCTATTGTATTAATTATTTTAAAAAAACAAGATTGCAAATTTAAGAAATATCTTGGAATGAGGGCTTTAAATTAGAAATAAAATCCAAAGGATCCCGTAACTCCAAAACTTCTAGCGCCAGGATTATCAAAATAATTTCCACGGAAGTGTGCGTCTATACGAAATACCTTAAGAATATTCCCTACTCCAACACTGTAAGACCAGTACATTTGCTCATCTGGAGCAAACAAAACAGGATTGGAAGTTGAAGCATTCAAAAGTTGATTTGCTTCAGAAATATCACCAATTACTCCGCGCACAGATACGATTTCTCTCAAATTCCAGTCTCTGACCACAGGAATTCTACTAAAAAACCTTCCGTTAAAGTTGTGTTCTACATGAAAGCTCGCATAAGAATCGGTTACAAACTCATAATAATCTAACAAAGGAAAACTTCCATAAATAGAAAATAAACTTTGGTTACCGGGCACCACATTCAATAATCCCAGTGGAACTTCTCCATAGGTTTTTCCTACCTCAACCGTAGAAGTTAATTTTCCAAAACCACCTACTTGCCACGGCTGTCTATAGAAAAATTGCACTTTCTTATACTCGAAATCACTGTCTATAACATCTTTAACTCCTAAAGAGTAATTAAAGAATAGTTGTGCAAAATCGCCATCGTTAATCACAGTTCTTTCTACCCCGTAACCCGTTGTTTTTCTACCAGGAGAATAACTAAGACTGGTGGAAATTTCAGTTTGTTTAAGCGAATTAGAAGTTTGTGTTCGAGCTTCATCTGTGAAATAAGCTAAACTAAATTTCTTGGAAGCAGATTCTAGAGTTCGATAAGAACCTCCTATTCTAATATTAAAATTTTTAAATGGTTCTAGCTCAAAAGCTAAGGTAGATAAATTAATATTGGTTAAACTGGTGTTGGAGCCCACCGTAATCAAAGATGAGGACGCCAAACTTCTTCCCAATACATCGTTGGTATTGGTTAAGCTCGCTCCTAATTGCTCTACATCTCTTCGGTTTCCTCCAGAAATTATCAAGCGAGTTCTTCTATCTAAAAGCCACTTCCCAGCGATTCCATATTTAAATTTATCGTCTTTAAAGCCGTAAGCTGTGTATCCTTCAATTCGCCAAGGATCATTTCTGCCAAAATAAGTTCTTCCTCCTACGCGCACGCGCACTCCTTCTACATCATTAAAACCAAACGTAGAAAATATGGGTCCAAAATCAAAACCGTCAAACTCTACATAACCCGAAGCCAAAACACTTCCTATATTATATAGTCTCTTAAATGCCTTTACAGTTTGTAAAGTATCTAACATAGTATAGACTTGCTGTTCGTCTTTATTAAGATTTTCAAGCCTATTGTTTTCCCAAAAAGTAGAATCCCGATCATATACATATTCTTGATATGGATCTGCGCGCTGATTGTAGAAAGCAGAACCTTTCTCAATGTCAAATTTATATTCATCGTAGAGGGTGGTTCTTTTTCCGTAGACACCTCGAGATTCTTCCTTCTTATTGAACGCAAAATCAGACATAAAATGATCTCTAGTGATTAGAAAAACAGAATCATTTAATACATCAAAATCTTGCTCAATATAAATCTCTTTTACCCAGTTAATGTTGGCGCTTTTGGTCACCTGAAGCTTTATTTTTTTAATCGCCCAAGTAGTATCATTTACCCAAAAATCTCCTTTAAAAGTAAGTTCATTTTTACGTCTAGGATAATACACAATTTTATAACACCATTTATTATCAATAAAAGTACTATCTGCCAACACATAATTATAATTATCAACTCCTGTAGTACTTAACGGACTCACAAAGCTTTTATCAAAAAACTGCAAGTAATTATCGTACACATTATATTCTGAATAGAGGTCTTTTATAAAAGCAATCAACGTCTGATTATCGCTAAACCCTGAATTTTTATTTCCTAGAAGAACCTCTTTTTCCTTATTCAGATTATTGTCACCATAAACTTTAGAAACGGCTTCATTAATAAAAATGGGTAAGTAGGTTTTTCCTGTTACGCTATTGGTATCGGTTTGATCAAAAATAAACTCCATCCCTTTAAAAAGTCTACTATTTACCAGCGCACTATCAATGGTATTGAGATCAAATTCTTGCTTTTCGTATTTCTTAAACTGGTATTGATCAAATTTATTTACTCCGTTTTCTCTTCTATTCTCCCAAATTTTCTTCAGGATATCAATAGCGGGATTATTTTTCTTGGAAGTTTTACCTTGGTATATCACTACTTCAGAAAGTGCGTTCTCTTCTTCCTCTAAAATGATTTCCATCTTATACGTTGTAGAACTTTCTAGGTCTACTGTTTTAGACTGAAAGCCAATAAATGAAAATACAACACGCTCGTAACTGTTATCTGATTGAATGTAAAAGCTACCGTCATCATTGGTAATGGTTCCTTCTGAAGAATTTGCAAAAACCACATTTACGAAAGGAATTGCTTCTCCATTGGTATCTTTAACGTAGCCGCCAATTTTGGTTTGAGCGAAACCAACAGAACCTAAGAAGAATAGAATGAGAAGTAAAAAGTTTATTTTCATAAATAAAAAAAGCCTTATCGATAGGATAAGGCGTCAAATATAAGTGTTAAATTCTATTTATACAGCACCTTTTTTACAGCTTTAACAACATCTTCACTATTTGGCAACCACTCCTTTAGCAAAACTGGTGAATAGGGAGCAGGCGTATCTGCAGTATTAATTTTAAGTATAGGGGCATCTAAATAATCAAAGGCTTGCTGTTGCACTTGGTAAGAAAGCTCTGTAGAAACGTTCCCAAAAGGCCAAGCTTCTTCTAATATCACCAATCTATTGGTTTTCTTTACGGAAGTGATTACAGTTTCATAGTCTAATGGTCTTACCGTTCGTAAATCGATAATTTCACAAGAAATATCTTCTTCTTCTAATTTTTCCGCGGCAGCGTAAGCTTCTTTAATAATTTTTCCAAAAGAAACAATCGTTACATCGTCTCCTTCTCTCTTTATATCTGCTTTTCCAATAGGAATGGTATATTCTTCCTCTGGCACTTCTCCTTTATCTCCATACATTTGCTCACTCTCCATAAAAATAACAGGATCGTCATCTCTAATAGCCGATTTTAAAAGTCCTTTCGCATCATAAGGATTGGAAGGAACTATTACTTTTAAACCAGGACAGTTGGCGTACCAGCTTTCAAAAGCTTGTGAATGGGTTGCTCCTAATTGACCTGCCGAAGCTGTTGGTCCTCTAAATACAATAGGACAATTAAACTGCCCACCAGACATTTGTCTAATTTTAGCAGCGTTATTTATGATTTGATCTATTCCTACTAAAGAGAAATTAAATGTCATAAACTCTACGATAGGACGAGTTCCCACTAAGGTAGAACCCACTCCAATACCACTAAATCCAGCTTCAGATATAGGGGTATCTATCACCCTTTCTGGTCCAAACTCATCTAACATGCCTTTAGATGCTTTGTAAGCTCCATTATATTCAGCAACTTCTTCTCCCATTAAATAAACGGCTTCGTCTTGACGCATTTCTTCGCTCATAGCTTCGCAAACCGCCTCTCTAAATTGAATTGTCCTCATGATAATTGTTGTCTATAATTTTTAACCAACGCAAAAGTAAACATTCGCATGCCTAAATACTATAACTTTTCAGGAAAAAATTATTATGCAAGCATAGTATTTTTAAGTATATTTTCTTATCTTCGCAATACATTTTTTTAAACTTTACAAAAAAAACTATAGAACACATGAAAATATTAGTCTGTATAAGTCACGTACCAGATACCACATCTAAGATAAATTTCACAGATGGGGATACCAAATTTGACACTAATGGCGTTCAGTTTGTAATTAACCCTAACGATGAGTTTGGACTAACTCGCGCTATGTGGTTCAAAGAAAAACAAGGAGCGAGTGTAGATGTTGTTAACGTTGGTGAAGCTGAAACTGAACCTACCTTAAGAAAAGCACTTGCAATTGGAGCAGATAATGCTATTAGAGTAAATACCAAAGCTAAAGATGGTTTTCAAGTAGCTAAAGAATTAGCAAAAGTAGCCAAAGATGGAGCATACGATTTAATCATCGCAGGGAGAGAATCTATTGATTACAATGGAGGAATGGTACCAGGAATGATGGCGAAAATAATGGATGCTAATTTTGTAAATACCTGTGTGAGCCTAGAAGTAGACGGCGATAAAGCTACTGCAATTAGAGAAATTGACGGTGGTAAAGAAACCCTTACTGCGAGTTTACCACTGGTTATAGGAGGTCAAAAAGGATTGGTGGAAGAAAGCGATCTTAAAATCCCAAATATGCGAGGAATTATGATGGCCAGAAAGAAACCCTTAAATGTGGTTGAGCCTGCAAGCGCCGACACCTATACTACTTCAGAAAAATTTGAAAAACCTGCACCTAAGGGAGATATAAAATTAATTGAGGAAGACAATCTTGACAAATTAATTGATTTATTGCACAATGAAGCAAAAGTTATTTAAGCTTAAAAGTGCATTATTTCAATTCAGTTTATAAACTTTAAAAATAAAAAAACATGTCAGTTTTAGTATATATAGAATCCGAAAACGGAAAATTTAAAAAAGCCTCTTATGAAGCCGCTTCTTATGCCAAAGGAGTTGCAGATCAAATGGGTACAAGTGTTACCGCCATAAGTATTAATGCAGAAGATAATGCTTCCTTAGGAACGTATGGAGTTTCTAAAGTATTAAATGTATCTAGCGATAAGTTAGCTAAATTTAATGCTGAAGCTTACGCAGATGCAATTGCACAAGCGGCAAAAAATGAGGGTTCTAAAGTAGTTGTCTTAGGGCAAACTGCGAATGATAAGTATATCGCTCCAATTTTGGCGGTAGATTTAGAAGCAGGTTACGCTTCTAATGTAGTAGAATTACCTGCTAGCACAGAGCCTTTTCAAGTAAAAAGAACTGCTTTTACCAATAAAGCATTCAATTTTACCAACATTTCTACAGATGTAAAATTGATAGGAGTATCTAAAAATGCTTACGGATTAAAAGAAAACAATACCGATGCAACAATAGAAGACTTCTCCCCTTCTTTAGCCGAAGGAGATTTTACGGTAAATGTACAATCTGTAGACAAAGCTACAGACAAAGTAACTATTGCAGATGCAGAAATTGTTGTATCTGGTGGTAGAGGCTTAAAAGGACCTGAAAACTGGGGAATGATTGAAGATCTCGCCGAAGTTCTTGGAGCAGCAACTGCTTGTTCTAAACCGGTGAGTGATATGGGATGGAGACCACACGGGGAACACGTGGGACAAACAGGAAAACCTGTAGCTTCAAACTTGTACATTGCGGTAGGAATCTCTGGTGCTATACAGCATTTAGCAGGGATTAGTGCTTCCAAAACCAAAGTAGTGATCAATAATGATCCAGAAGCTCCCTTTTTTAAGGCTGCAGACTATGGAGTTGTAGGTGATGCTTTTGAAATTGTACCTAAACTTACAGAAAAATTAAAGGAATTTAAGGCGAATAACGCATAATTTTTATAAATTGTGCCCTGATTTAAAGGGCGGTCTAAATATGCTATGTCCTTATTTAGACCGCTTTTTTATTTATTATTTTTTGAGGTATGAATTTAGTGCGTTTAACTATTAAAGGAATTTCTTATAGCCAAACCCAAAATGGTGCTTATGCTTTATTGCTAAGTGAAATGGATGGTAAAAGACAGCTCCCTATAGTCATTGGAGCGTTTGAGGCACAATCTATTGCTATTGCTCTAGAGAAAGACATAAGACCACCACGACCTTTAACGCACGATTTATTCAAAAGTTTTTCAGATCGGTTTTCTATAAAAGTAAAGCAGGTAATTATCCACAAACTGGTAGATGGTGTTTTTTACTCTAGTCTTATATGCGAACGCGATAAAATTGAAGAAATTATAGATGCACGAACTAGCGACGCAATTGCCTTAGCTTTAAGGTTTAAAGCTCCTATTTTTACCTATCAAAATATACTCGAAAAAGCAGGAATTTATCTTAAGACAGAAGAGGATGATAATCATGACGAAGATCCTTTACAAGATGCAGAACTTATGATTAATCCAGATCTGGAAAAAGACAGTAACATAGAAGATGTTACGCCAGAAAGCGCTGCACCTAAAAAATCTATTCAACAATTAGAAAAAGAATTAGATAAAGCGGTAAAGAAAGAGGATTATGAAGAGGCAGCGCGATTAAGAGATGAGATTTCAAAAAGAAAATAATTTCATGAAAATACAATTACAAATTATTTTCTTGTTTTTTATATGGGGCTTAAGTTTTACAAACGCTCAAAGTATAGAAAAAGATTGGAAAATTAGCGATAATCAAAATACACCAGTAGATTTTGAGCAACTTCACCTAGAAAGCGGTGTTTTTCAATACCGTTTAAAAAGTGAAGATAGCATCTCTGCTAAAGGAGATTACCTGTTACAGAATAAACTTTTACTGTTTTATTACGATCAGCCGCAGGATAGCATTCGGAAATTTAAAATTTCTGCCCTCACAGATTCTACGCTAACGTTGATGGAGAACGACAAAAAAATACAGCTTTCTCAAGTAAATTCTGTTGCTAAACAAACACTTCTTACCCCTACTAAAAATATTATTAAAAGTAAAGGTTTTACGTTTCAAAGTTTTTGGCGGGGAGCCTTAGGTATGTTCTCCTTACTCTTAATTGCTTTCCTTTTAAGTAGCAATAGAAAAGCCATTAATTGGAAGACTGTTGGAGTTGGTTTAGGTGCTCAACTTTTATTGGCTTACGGAGTTCTACAGGTGTATTGGGTACAAGTTGCTTTTGAATTTATTGGAAAAATATTTGTGAAAATATTAGACTTTACCGCTGCAGGAAGTGAATTTCTTCTTGGCGGAATGATGGATGTAGAAAGCTTTGGCTTTATATTTCTTTTTCAGGTTTTACCTACTGTGATTTTCTTTTCGGCTTTAACCTCTATACTTTTTTATTTAGGAGTAATTCAGGTGGTCGTTAAAGGTTTAGCTTGGGTGCTTACCAAACTCATGGGAATTTCTGGTGCAGAGAGTTTAAGTGTTGCAGGAAACATTTTTTTAGGACAAACCGAAGCTCCTCTTATGATTAAAGCTTACTTAGAGCGCATGACCAAATCTGAGATTCTTTTGGTAATGATTGGCGGGATGGCTACCGTTGCCGGTGGGGTTTTAGCGGCCTATATTGGTTTTCTAGGTGGAGACGATCCTGTGGTACGTTTAGAATTTGCAAAACATTTATTAGCAGCTTCTGTAATGGCAGCCCCTGGAGCTATTATTATTTCGAAAATATTATATCCTCAACAAGAAAAAATCAATACCAATGTAGCGGTTTCTGAAGAAAAAATTGGAACCAATATCTTAGATGCTATTGCTAATGGAACCACAGAAGGTCTCAAACTCGCTGCCAATGTGGGTGCCATGTTGTTGGTTTTTGTGGCCTTAATCGCGATGATCAACTATGGCTTTGGAAAAATTGGAGAATGGACACATATCAATCCGTTTTTAGCAGCGAATACTCCGTATAAAAGTTTTTCTATAGAAGCAATTCTAGGAACTGTTTTTTCTCCACTAATGTGGTTGGTGGGTGTTGCTACGGAAGATATTATGCTTATGGGACAACTCTTAGGAATTAAATTAGCAGCAAGTGAATTTGTAGGTTACATTCAGTTGGCCGAATTAAAAAATCCTGCAACTGCCTTAAGTCTTACTTACGAGAAGTCTATTATTATGGCGACTTATATGCTTTGCGGTTTTGCGAACTTTGCATCTATTGGGATTCAGCTAGGCGGTATTGGCTCATTAGCTCCTGGCCAGCGTAAAACCCTTTCGCAATTTGGTTTAAAAGCTGTGATTGGAGGAACTTTAGCTTCGTTACTTTCGGCAACCATTGCCGGGATGATTATTGGGTAGGTTCTTAATTTTAAAATGAAAAATAGCTTTCTTATCATTTTTTA
The DNA here is from genome assembly GCF_031845265.1 of Mesonia ostreae. Classification (NCBI taxonomy): domain Bacteria; kingdom Pseudomonadati; phylum Bacteroidota; class Flavobacteriia; order Flavobacteriales; family Flavobacteriaceae; genus Mesonia; species Mesonia ostreae. The sequence continues at coordinate 12,073 of NZ_JAVRBG010000019.1, forward strand.
ACTCAACTATAATCCTATGATCCAATTTATAATAAAGGTATTCAAATGGATTGGAAAAATTTTAGTCGGACTTATAATTTTATTACTCTTATCTGGATTGCTTTTTAGGATATTTAGTTCAGAACCTGTTCCTCCAGGAAAATTAGTTGATGTGGATGGAACTAAACTTCATATAATAGCAGAAGGTGACAAAAATGAATTACCAACGCTTATTCTTGAAGCTGGTGCTGGTAGCAGCACAGATATGTTGCATTGGGTTGCGAAAGGATTAAAAAATAACTTAAGAGTTATACGTTACGATAGAGAAGTAAAATGGTTTAGCGAATCCAGTGAAAACAATCCTTCCCCAGAGTTTTATGCTCATCAATTGCACCAATTACTAGAAAAAAATGGTGAAAAACCACCTTACATCTTAGTGGGGCATTCTATGGGCGGACCTTATAACCAAATATTTAGAGACTTGTATCCCAACGAAGTTAAAGGAATGGTATTTTTAGATTCGAGTCATCCTGAACAATGGAAGCGACTCGCACAAAAAGAGCTGTTTAATGAAAATCAAATCCTGTTTATTAAAGCTATTGCCATCCTTGGAGATCTAGGAATAATAGGAGCTTACCATACATTATTTAAATCTGAACCTGCTAATGATGGCTTACCCAAAGCTTGTCATATACGTTCGCAAAATCTTACTGCGTATTCGGGGGAAGGTTTTTCGTAAGTACATCAAGGAGAATGACATTAATCAAGAAATTCTTCTTAGAGCAGGGCAAAGCAAAAGTTTAGATTCTTTACCCGTATTGGTTTTTACGGCAACTGTACAGTATAGAGAAGCTCAAAAAGAAAAGTATAGAAGCGAAGGAATAGATCCAAACGAACAAGTTAGGAAATGGTTTAAGATGCAGAAAGAACTAAAAGAATTATCTACTGAAGGAGAACAATTTATAATGGAAGCTAATCACGGTTCTATAATTACAAAAAAAGAAAATGCAGAAATAATTAATGATGAGATTCTTTTGATGGCCAAAGCAATTGATGAGTAAGATGTAAAATAAGACTTGCCAGAGCATTCAACTTAGAGTGAACTGATTCCTCCATCTAAGCAAGATTTTAGAAACCTCTTAATTGTGTAGTGTAAAAAATAGAAGCAGTAAGTAAAAACCTATTACTATCACAAAATTTTAAACATGTAACTTTTTAAATCTTATTCTAAAGTTTGCGTTAGGGATTGAGGCTTTATTTGAGCTCTTTTTAGATTACTGCTTGCGCAGGAATTTAAAAAAGCGAGTGCCGAAAGCCCGCCAGAGGGCTTAAAAGCCCGATGGAACGCCCAAATATAATTTAAGGTTGCGCTAAAAAATGTACTGGAATTTTGAACTTTATGTTGACATGGTCTCTAACTTTTACAAATCCTAAAGCTTTGGTTGGCGGTTCTAACCCATAATTATCTAAAGAAATTACTTGGCTGCCTATATAGAAAGCCTGCTTGTCTTCTATAATTTTTACTAAATTCACCTCATATTTATGCAAAATCTCCTTAATTCTAATAGCAATTTTTACGCTAAGAGCTTTTGAATTGATGGATTGAGGTTCTAAAAACAATTGAATTTCGGGAAATTTATCGGCTTCAAAAAGCTTTAAAAGATCGCGCTCCATCATTTTTTTAGGACAATCAAAATTGGCTACTGGTATTAATATTTCGTGATAAGATTCATATTTGCTTAAATGTTCTCTACTTAAACCTTTACACTCGCAGCTAAACTGGTTGACGTTAGTTGTTACCTCTACCACCACTTCTGCTTGTGCTCCAATTTTTTGAAATCCTAGGCTCAAAAATAGTATTACAAAGAAAAAAAAGTTTGCTTTCATAGGTTATGAGTTTAGTTAAAAAGCAAAAGCAGCACGACTCTTATCATCGTACTGCTTACTATTAAAATAATCGGTTTAAAATGAAATTACGGCTTCTAACATAGCGCCATCAAATTTACCTTCATTTAAAATACTGGTAGCTCCAAAGTCATTATAATTCTGAATTACATATTCTGCTTTTAGTAAAATATTTTTGGTCATAAACCATCCTGCAGCAAATTGTATTCTATCTATAGTTACATCTTCGCCCGATATATCTTCGGCATCTACCAAATTATATCTTCCGCCAACATATATATTCTCTTCAGCTCCAAATCTATAAATAAGCTCTCCCGCATATTGGTTAACCGTTCTTTCATCCAATTCTGTATCTGCTTTTCCTTTTGCCATTTCTATAGTTCCAAAAAACTCTAATCCGCCATATTTTACAAAAGGATTAATCATTACCGCTGTAATTTTATTGGCTAGCGCTGGATTGTAACGAGAAGCTCTAAAATCGTCTCCTGTAGCTGCTGCATCTTGCATTAGACCGTAATACCTAGCTCCTGCTCTATCTGCATTGTATAGATAAGAGTTAGGTACGTAACCGGTATTGTACAAAGATCCTGTTAATCTTAAACGTAAATCATTATTGATTTGCTTATCGTAACCTAGTTTAGCTAAGAAAGAGGCGCCACCAGATCTACCAAATTCATTTTCTTCTACAGACTGGTTTAATTTTCCGTTGGTAAACCCAAGCATACCTATAAAGCCACTTCTTCTATAATATACCTCTGCCCCAACTTCTGTTGTAAAAGCATCCATAATTAAGTTTCCTACGAAAGGGTTATAGAGCGCTTGTGCATTATCTGATCTTCTAAAATGAGCATCACCATAGTTGTTTTCCATATGTCCAACTTTTATGGTTGTGTAGTTCATAATTTCTTCCAAAAAGCCTTCGCTTACAAAATCTAGCTTATCAATGAGCAAATAGCCACCCTTTACATAAGGTTCGTTATGATGGCGTGAAGACAGGTAGGTACGCAAGTGCATTCTTATTCCATCATAAAGCTCTACGTCTAAATCTAAATTTGCCGTTGCCAAGTTAAAATTATTTCCCGCAGATTTAATTTCGTAGCCTGCAAGATTAGCATTTTCATTGTCTATGGCTTGGTATTGAAGCGCAAAAGAACCTCCCACTCTTACTTTTACACCATTAAATGTACTCGCGGTATCTTTTGGAGACTCAAAAACGTTGACTCCTCTTTGATCTGGATATTTAAAATTATCTAAATCGCGATTAAAATTTATTTCTTGTGCTTGAATAGAGGTAGCCATAAAAGTTATCAAGGCTAAAACTAAATACTTACTAAACTTTGTCATCTTTTATTTATTTTACTATTTTTTAAGTTGAATGTTGTAATGAATCACTACAGCGGCACCTGTTTTTATGGTTCCAAAAACAGCAGTTGGAGGATCTATATCAAAATCCGTTAAGTTAAATTCTTTAGATCCTGAAAGTATCATTTTATCGTTTTCATAAATTAAATTAACCTTAGTTGAAAACTTTTTTGATTTCCCTGCTACGCTCATGACTCCAGAAAATGTGGCAGAATTGTTATGGATTACTACACTTGTTCCTTCATAAGAAATTGTTGGGTAATCATCTTCTTGAAGCGCCTTGTACGTTTTTTTATCCATACCAGATTTTCCACTCTTTATAGACTTTACATTCAATTGAAAATTAAAATTTTCTACACTTTTTATTTGATTGTTCTCTACGTTAGCAGACACATTTCCTTTAAAGGTTTCTACTTTACTTTCCCAATCATGTAAAGAAGAAGTTCCAGAAATACTTAATTTAGAACTTGCAGGCTCAACAACAAACTCTTGAGCGACTACAAATTGCATAGTTATACATAATGCGATGACCATTAATATTTTCATCATAGCTAGTTTTTATTGATTTATACTTCAAATTTACAATGTATATATAGCCTTTATGATGATATAAGTCATCTTTAGTCTAAAGGTTTAATACCTTAAAGTTTTTAAGCTTGTGAACACAGATTTAACGCTATAGTCTTAGGGTATAGTTTTTAAAATCATACTTTTGTGCTTAACTCAACATCTTTATTGATTTCTTATTTTTATAGATCTAGAGTTAAAAATTCACCATTACTAAAAACTAGACATAAGCATTTGCCCATAATTAAAGAGCTATGAAGCAATACCACGATTTACTGAAGCATGTTTTAGAACACGGAAATGAAAAAGGAGACCGTACGGGAACGGGAACTAAAAGTGTTTTTGGATACCAAATGAGATTTGACCTAAGTGAAGGTTTTCCTATGGTTACCACGAAGAAACTTCACTTAAAATCTATTGTACACGAGCTTTTATGGTTTCTAAAAGGAGATACTAATGTGAAGTATCTGCAAGAAAATGGCGTGCGCATTTGGAACGAATGGGCCGATAAAAATGGAGATTTAGGACCAGTGTATGGTCACCAATGGAGAAATTGGAACGGAGAAGAAATTGACCAGATTAAAGATATTGTGGAGACGCTAAAGAAAAATCCCAATAGCAGAAGAATGTTGGTTTCTGCCTGGAACCCTAGTGTGATGCCAGATACATCGGTTTCTTTTGATGAAAATGTAGCCAATGGAAAAGCGGCCTTACCGCCTTGTCACGCATTCTTTCAGTTTTATGTGGCCAACGGAAAGCTATCTTGCCAATTGTACCAACGTAGCGCAGATATTTTCTTAGGTGTACCTTTTAATATTGCTTCTTACGCCTTATTCACGATGATGATGGCTCAAGTTTGCGGATATGAAGCAGGAGAATTTATTCACACCTTTGGTGATGCGCATATTTACAACAATCACCAAGAACAAGTAGAGCTTCAACTAAGTAGAGAAGCGCGAGAACTTCCCAAAATGCTCTTAAATCCCGAGGTGAAAGACATCTTTGACTTTGTTTTTGAAGACTTTACATTAGAAAATTATAATCCGCATCCTCACATTAAAGCTAAGGTTGCGATTTAAAAACTATCCTATGAAAAAATACATAATCGTTTTAACTGTTTTACTTACCTCCTCTTTTGGATTTTCACAAACTGTATCTGGCAACACTGTTTCTTCTAAAGAAGTTGCGCCCGTATGGCCAGGATGTGAGGACAGCACTCAAAAATCGAATTGTTTTAACCAAATGTTGGCCAAGCACATTCAGCAAAATTTTAATTTTCCAAAAGGCTATACGGCCGAAGATAAAGGAAGCAGAGTTATTGTAAGTTTTGAAGTGGATAAAAATGGGGAAACCAAAATTTTAAAAACTAGCGGCGGAAGAGAGCTTCTACAAAAAGAGGCAGAACGTAATATTTTAGCGATTCCAAAAATGAAACCGGGTCACCTTAACGGCAAACCCCGAGCCATAAAATATAAAGTCCCTTTTACTTTTTAAAAAACCAACCTTCCTTTTCGGAAGGTTTTTTTTGTTGTTAACATAGCTTAAAGATTTTCGTATTTAAAATTGTGTAACTTTGGGAAGAGTTGTCTAAAAACACCTGCTATGAAAATTTCTCCAAGTCTATTAGAAGAATTAATTGCGACTAGAAAAGCTACTGAATCAATTTGTAAACCTTTGCAAACTGAGGATTATGTGATTCAGCCTGCAGAATTCGTTTCTCCGCCCAAATGGCATTTGGGACATACTACGTGGTTTTTTGAGCAATTTGTATTAAAAGAAAATGCTCCTGGTTACGAATTATTCGATAAAGATTTTGCTTTTGTTTTTAATAGCTATTACGAAAGTGTAGGCGAAAAAGTAGTGAGAACCGACAGAGGAAACCTTTCTAGACCTGGCGTAGATAAGATTTATGCCTATAGATCTTATGTCACTAAAATGCTGACAGATTTTTTAGCAGAAAATGAAATCAGCAAAGAACTGGAAGACGTGATCCAAATAGGGGTTCATCACGAAAAACAACACCAAGAATTATTACTAACCGATATTAAATATATTTTAGGAAACAATCCTTTGCTTCCTGTTTACGATGAGAAATTTCAAGAAAATGAAATTGATACCTCCACTCAAAAATGGTTGAGCATTCCCAAAGGTTTATATACTATTGGCCATAGCAACACCTACGAATTTTGCTATGATAATGAACGCGGTGTGCATCAAGTATACCTCAACGATTTTTTTATTTCCAACAAGCTTATTACCAATAAAGAGTACCTAGAGTTTATAGAAGCTGGCGGTTACAAAAATGTACTATTATGGCACGCCGAAGCTTGGGATTGGATACAACAAGAAAACATTCATGCGCCAGCTTATTGGCATCAAGTAGATGAGAAATGGTATCAATATACGCTTGGCGGATTAATTCCGTTAACGGAAAAAGCTCCGCTTACTCATATTTCTTACTATGAAGCTTTTGCCTTTGCGCAATGGAAAAAAATGCGTCTTCCTACTGAATTTGAATGGGAGGCCGCACAGCATAAATTTAATTGGGGAAAACGCTGGGAATGGACAGAAAGCGCCTATTCCCCCTATCCTAACTATAAAAAGCCAGATGGAGCTTTGGGCGAATACAACGGAAAATTTATGGTGAATCAAAAGGTACTTAGAGGAGCTTCCTTGGCGACCGCAAAAAACCATACGAGAATTACGTATAGAAATTTCTTCCACCCACACTTAAGATGGCAGTTTAACGGACTTAGATTAGCCAAATAATTTTCTATTAGAATTTATGAAAAAAGGAAACACAACTACTTATACTACAGAGTTTGCGCAAGATGTTAAAAATGGACTTAGTAGCTATCCAAAATACTTATCTTCTAAGTTTATTTATGATAAAAAAGGAGATAAACTGTTTCAGGATATTATGAATATGCCCGAATATTACCTCACCAATTGTGAGTTTAACATTCTTAAAAAGCATACTTCGCTAATTGCGGAATATTTTAATGCTAAAGACGGCTTCGACCTGATTGAATTGGGCGCTGGCGATGGTAAGAAAACAAAAGTTCTATTGCGACATTTAGTAGAAAAAAATTATACGTTTGATTACTGTCCAGTAGATATTAGTCAGCATAGTTTGGATGATTTAGAAAGCTCATTACAAAAAGAAATTCCCGAAGTTTCGGTAAAAACCTTACAAGGCTCATACTTTAAAGTTTTAGAGAATTTAGCCGATTATAATACTCGCAAAAAAGCCATTATGGTGTTAGGTTCTAATATTGGGAATTTAGAACACGACAAGGCTATCGACTTTCTGAAAAATATTCAGCAGGCCATGAGTGAGGAAGATATGTTATTTATGGGCTTTGATCAAAAGAAAAATCCTGAAACGATTCTCAACGCCTACAATGATCCTGCAGGAATTACCGAGCGTTTTAATAAGAATTTGTTGGTAAGAATGAATAGTGAATTAGATGCCAATTTTGACGTAGAAAGCTTTAAACATTGGGAAACCTACAACCCAGAAACTGGAACTGCCAAGAGCTTTTTGGTGAGTTTAAAAGAACAAGAAATAGCCATCAATGAACTCAACCTCAACATTCATTTTAAAGCTTGGGAAACCATACATACTGAGATCTCCCAAAAATATGATGACGAAGTGGTAGAATGGCTCGCTGATGAAGCTGGTTTAAAAATTGAAGAATTTTTTATGGACGATCAAGGTTACTATAAAAACTATATTTTTAAGAAGAAGTAGATTTATATTTAAAAAGGAGTCAACGCATTTAAGCCTGACTCCTTTTTAATTCTTATTGATATGGCATTTCTATGGTTATCCTTAACTCTCCCTTAGCTTTAGATGGAGATAAATGAAATTTAAATTCTCCCCCATAAAAATCAACCATTAATTTATCTTTGGGTAAATTTTTGTTAGTAAACTTTAATGTAGAATCATTTGGTATCCTACTCAAATAAATAGTATCGGTAAATTTCCCATCTAAATAAATGTTCGCCGTTGATACTTTTTTATTTTTAGGAGCTTTTATGCTAAATACATGCGGTTTTGAGAAATCGCTTATCTCCCAACTTTTTTCTAATTTCTCTCCGCATGAGGTTAAAAAAATTATTATCCACAAAAAACCAAGTATTAAATGTAATCTCTTCATTGGTTTGTTGGTATTAATTGAGAACTCTGAGTGGCTTGTGGATTGGTGTTTGATAAATAAACCAATTCTCCATTTTCTAATTTTGTTTTCACCTTAATCATTAAGAGAACACTACTTTGTAAGCCAATATTAAAATCTAATCTTCTGTCAATCTAAATATATTTTTCTGATAAACCACTGTTGAAGACATGTTTTCATCATTATCACCAAATTATACTCGTTAAAAATTTTATTTCTACCGTTAAATAAAATATTAAAGATTTATTATACATTCTAATTTTTATGCCTCACTAGAATTAAACTTTTTGTCTTAGATGTTATAAAAAAATCTTTCATAGTTCCTACGTAACTAGTAGGCCATATCATATATTTATTTTTTTTATCAGGCTCACTAATCATTCTTTCTTTAGGTATTTCAGTAATTATATATAAGCTTTTATACTTATTCCAAATACTTAAAGCAGTATGTATGCTATCAAACTTCTCTTTGTGAAAATAATCTTGCGGTTTGAGAATCTCTATATCTTCTACGCTTATTTTAGTTCCTAAACTATACAAAGAATGTTCATCCAAATTAGGATAATCTATTCGGAAAAAAAAACTATCATAATTAAAAGTATCACTTTCATCTTTTATATGAAAATAAGCTTTATAACCTAATACATCCCATGTAAACTGAGCGCTTTCAATGTAAATATAGACCTTTTCATTGATCTCTTTTTCTTGAGAAAAAACTTTAAAAGATAGAAATAGAAATAAAATTATATACAGAAATTTCATTTTGCTTAAATTAATTACAATTATTAGTATAGTGTGTTTTAGTAGCATATTCTACATATACTTTTTCTGATAAAGATTGTGTATCATTTAAAATTTGATTTTGATATTCTTGAGTTTCTTCCAAACCTATCCAGCTTAAATAACCAAATAATTCTGTTAATGTAAACGGTGTGCCTATTCCCGTAAGATCGTTATTGATATTACTTAAATAATCATTTTGTGAATCATTTAACCAAGGATGAATATTTAAGAGGTTTTCAATCATTTCATCTCTGTAATTTAATACATTAAATAAATCATGTTGCCAATCACTATTTGAATTTGGTGGAAATGCATTATAATTAACTAGGAGTTGTTTAAAAATTATTCCCTGTAACTCATATTCAATATCATTTGAAAAGATAGTATAGCCAAGAGGATTAACAGACTTAATTATTCCTAATTTAATAGCTCTATTAGTGAGTTCAGCATGTATGCTTTCGTGTATGAGGATTAAAGCAATCTCAATAGTAGATGCATTTTGTATAAATGCAGGGTTAAATCTTATTTTTATAGTGTTATCATTATTACCTAATACATTGTTTTCATCATAATTTGTATTAGTATAGGCATCTAGATTTGGTGGTAATTGTGCTGGAATGTTACCTATTTCAAACTGAATATTTGAGTTTTTTAAACTTCCAAAACTCTCATCAATTATATCATTAAAAATAGTATTAGAGAGACCTTTTAATTTATCATAAACACATTTCGCCTTTTGGTTATTTTTAAATGAAGGATGCAATATATTTCTATTCTGAAAATCTATCTCCGTATCAGGATTTTGATTTAAAACATTAACCACTTCTTCTGCAAAAGCTCCCGCTTCTGGTAAAACACTCCCGTTTTCATCTAAGTTTTGCTGTATAAAGTTTAAAATTTCTACTTGAGTGCTTTGATTTAAGTTATTCACCACGTCTATGAGTTCATTTGATAAATTAAGATAACCTAAAATTAGGGATATTTCATAATCTAGACAGTTTTTACCTTTACAGCCTGTAGTTGGTGTAGTGCTTTGGTTTGAACCACCACCACCACCACTGTGTGTTGATCCATTAGAGGTAGGATAACTAGAACCAGGAAAAGAATCTGAGCCTACTCCTTCGCAAAAAGTCCCATAACTAACGGTGTCTGACGCGCTAGCCTCACAATCGGGATCAGCTGGATATCCTCCAGGATGATTCCCTTCTGTACACCAAGAAAACGTCATAGTGATAGTTGTGCATTGAACATCGTACAATGCTTGATAGTTTTCATCTACTTCTGTATATGTAAATAACTCTGAAGTAATAGTGCCATCTAGTTTTAGGCGTTCAATCTCTCTTGCGGTATGACCATATTCTACAATAAATATTCTATAGCTTCCATCAGGTTGAAATGAGAAAAAAACATTTGTTAGGTTTTCTCCAACTGGAGGATTTAGTAAAGGGAATGTATAAGAATGATATTCATGATCATCAAGATAAACTCCCGAAGCATAATCTAACTCTATAGGTTGTCCATCTCCAGGTCTATTTTGAGTTGTAGAGTTATCATTTTTTGCTATTATTCTAAATAACTCTTTATTAGATTTAAAGTCATCATAATTAACTGCTCTTTGAAATACAGTTTTTTCAGTAGCGACATCTGTTATCGTATCATCAATATTCTCTTTCTCACAAGAAAAAAGAAAGACTACCAAAATTATGGCGAGGTAGCGGAAATAAATTAAATTTAGTTTTCATAAGTAGTCGATTTAAGTTAATATTTCATAAATATAGTTAAAATTTAACAATAAAAACATTTAATCTTAAATACTAACACATTATCCTTATTTTTTCAACACTTCCACCAACGCTTCCAAATCTTCTAGCGTGTTGTAATAATGGAAGCTTAGTCGAATACCGTCTCCACGTTGGGAGCAAATAATATCTTTTTGAGTAAGTCGCTGAAAAAGTTTTTCGCCTCCTTTTAGGTTAAAAATGGTGGAATGTTCTTTTCTGTTTAGTACACTTTCTTCTAACAATCCTAAGTGGGTAAATTTTTTTTTCGCTTCAGCGGAAAGAATTTGCAAGTGCTTTTCTATATCTTCTTTGCCTATTTGCTCTTGAAGCTCTAGCGCTATTTTTATACTTCCCATATTCGTATAATTGAGATGGCCGGGCTCTAAATTTCCTAAGAGATGAAGTCCGTTTTCTTTATATTTCCCCATATAAGAATCAGATCCTTGGGTTTTGGGAGAGATTTGATGCGCAGCTTTTTCACTAAACATAAAAAATCCATTTCCAAAACCAGCATTGATCCACTTATAAGCACTTGCTCCTAAAACATCTATTCCCGATGCGGCAAATTTAAAAGCTTCGGTTCCTAGATACTGAGTGCCATCAGCGATGATGAGCAATTGAGGATATTTCTTTTTAAGTTCTTGTATAAAAGTGAGGTCGATTTTTATTCCGTTAAGGTATTGCACTAAACTCAGCGCTAATACTTCTGGTTTTTCTGTCTCTACTTTTTGCAGAATATTTTGCTCTAAGTTCTCATCGATTTGAGCATAAGTCAGATTAAAATCTCTCGCTTCAACAGCCAAGTTAATAGAAGGATAATCGTTTTCTAGAAGTAAAAACTTAGTACCTGCGCTAAATCCTTCCAAGAGCGTATTAAATCCGAAGGAAAAATTAGGAACCAAGGCTACACGCGAAGCTTCCGCAGAAAAAAAGTGAGCTATTTTCTCTCTAATTTCAGTTAAAATATTTGCCTCTTTGTCTCGGTATAAACTTCCTTGCACCAAAAAATCAATATTTTTATCTTGTTGATAATCAAATACAGGTTCAGATAGCAAGCCCGTGGCAGCCGTATTTAAATACGTATACTGTTCTATGAGAGGAAAGTGTTTCCTTAAATTATTCATAAGCTTAAAATAAATGATTCAAAAAACGTTAAATTTGCACACTACTAATTTACAGTTATTATGAGTTCTACAACAAAAAAAACCAGCAAAATAGATCCTGAACAGCGCCAACTTATTGAAAATGCTCAAAAAAGAATTAAGCAAAAGAAGCGTCTTACGGCTCACTTTGTAGTTTTTTTGGCGGGATCCATCCTTTTTATTATCCTTAATCTCGTTTTAAAATTTGGAGAGAATTTTAAACCTTTTAATACCGACTGGTTTGTTTGGGCCATTTTAGCTTGGTTCTTCTTTCTGCTCATTCACTTTATTAATGTGTTTATCGTTAATTCATTCATGGGAAAAGAATGGGAAGAAAAACAATTGGAGCAACTCGTAGAAAAACAACAGCTAAAAATTGAACAACTTCAATTAAAAGTCGAAAAAGAACATCCTTTACCTAATTCTACTTCTACAAAACGCATAAGTGGCAACTCCGATTTTTCTAATCCAGATCACCCAATAATCAATTCATAATATGTTAACCATAATTGCGGCAGTAGGAGAAAACAACGAGTTAGGAAAAGATAATGATTTGGTGTGGCATCTCCCAGATGACTTTAAGCGATTTAAAAAGCTCACCACAGGTCATTGCATTATTATGGGACGAAAAACCTTTGAGTCTTTCCCCAAACCATTGCCTAATAGAACACATATCGTTTTAACCCGAGACAAGAAATATAAGAATGACGCCTGTACGGTGGTTCATCACATAGAAGATGCTTTGGCTTTTGCTGCTGATGATGAACAACCGTTTATTATTGGAGGAGGTGAGATTTATAGTTTGGCGCTTCCTTATGTACAAATAATGGAACTTACTAAGGTTCACGGCACTTTTGATGTGGATACCTACTTTCCTGATTTTGATAAAAATAATTGGAAGCTCATAGAAGATGTTTTTCATGAAAAAGATGAAGACCATAAATACTCTTTTACTTATTATACTTACCTTAGAAAGTAGAAAGTCTTTCCTATCATTGCCCTACTTGACTAAACGCAGTAATTGCCTTTTTCTTCTAAAAAAAGAAGAAGCTTTTTAAAAATCTGATTTTTAATTTCGACGAAATTGAGAATTACACTAGATCCTTATAAAATTTTCCTTCCAGTTAGATTTATTTCGGGATAACCGGAAGAAATGAGCATTCATCTCATCAGTTCATTTTTGAATAACAAGCCAAAAAAAATAGGTAAATGAGTTTTATGCATTTAAAAATCAAAAAGCTTAACATTATTTGATGTTTTTTTAATAATTTATTAGCTTCAATATTGCTGTTATGCCACTATCTTTAAATCAAAAACATAAGATATGAGTACAGAGAACAAAAGTAATACTGAGGCTTTAGCTAAATTAAAAGAGTTAACAAAAGATATTGAAACCAGTATGCTGGTAACTAATCTTAAAAAAGCGCCATTACATGCGGTTCCTATGACGCAAAAAAAGATCGATGAGCAAGGAAACATTTGGTTTCTTAGTCCAGGAGATAGCGAGCACAATAAAAATATTAGTAAAGACTCAAAGTCGCAATTACTTTATAGCAGCCCTTCCGATAAAAAATTTATTAGTATTTACGGGGATGCACATATAATTACAGATCAACGGATATTGGAAGATTTGTATTCTAGCATTTCAGATAATTGGTTTAATGGTGTGGATGATCCTAATCTTACCGCAATTAAATTTCAACCTAAAGAAGCATATTATTGGGATACTAAAACCAATAAGTACATTAGCTTTTTAAAAATGGGATTTGCTAGCCTTACTGGTGATGAGAAAGATATAGGAGAAAAAGGAAAGTTAAATTTATAAAAGTTAGATTAACCTTTTTGACCCAATTCAGGTTCAAGTACATGTGTTTGTACTTGAACCTTTTTTATTACATTTGTTTTTCAATCAAAAAAAAATTTATGAAAGCATTTATATATCCTGGGCAAGGCGCACAATTTTCTGGAATGGGTTTAGACCTGTATGAGAAATACCCTCAAGCTCAAGAGATGTTCAGTAAAGCCAACAAAATTCTTGGATTCTCTATTACAGACATTATGTTTGAAGGAACTGCAGAGCAACTCAAAGAAACCAAAGTAACTCAACCTGCAATTTTTCTTCACTCCGTTATTTTACATACTATTTTGGGAGACCAAGCAAAGCCAGATATGGTTGCTGGACATTCTTTAGGAGAATTTTCTGCCCTAGTAGCTAACAAAACCTTGAGGTTTGAAGACGCTTTAAGACTGGTTTCTAAAAGAGCTTTAGCGATGCAAAAAGCTTGCGAGTTGCAAGATTCTACGATGGCGGCAGTTTTAGGCTTAGAAGATGAATTGGTAGAAGCCGTTTGTGCAGATACTGAAGGAATTGTAGTGGCTGCAAATTACAACTGTCCTGGGCAATTAGTGATTTCGGGAGAAGTAGCTGCGATTGATAGAGCCTGTGAAGAATTAAAAAACCGCGGGGCTAAAAGAGCCATAAAACTTCCTGTAGGCGGAGCTTTTCACTCTCCTTTAATGGAACCTGCAAGAGAAGAATTAGCGAAGGCTATTGAGCATACGACTTTTAGCGAGCCTATTTGTCCTATTTATCAAAATGTGAGCACATTTGCAGTAAGCTCTCCAGAAGAAATTAAGAAAAATCTTATCTTTCAGCTTACAGCACCTGTAAAATGGACACATAGCGTAAAAAACATGATTGCAGATGGCGCAACTTCCTTTACAGAAGTAGGACCAGGAAAAGTTTTGCAGGGCTTAGTGAAAAAAGTAGATCGGAAAATGCCAACCCACACTCCAGAGTTATAAGCTTATGAAAAAACTATTCTCCCTATTCATTTTATTATTTACGTGCATTAGCTTCTCTCAAACCAACATCCAAGCGTTTGAAGATTTAAAAGAAGCTCAAAAAAATTATTTTCAACTGAATAGGGAGAGTGTTTATCTTCACCTTAACAAGACTAAATTCATTCTCCAAGAAGGAATCTGGTTCACCGCTTATGCTTACAGCGGTAAAGATTTGGTACCGCATCCCCTAACAACCAACTTACAAGTGAAGCTTTTTGATGAGCTTGGAAACCAAGTTGCCTCCAAAGTAATTTACATTTACCAGGGAATTGGAGAAGGTTTTTTTGATCCTAATGATCTAGGTTTAAGCCCGGGAAGGTACCTAATAAAGGCTTCTACTCACTTTATGAGGAATTTTAAAGAAGACTTAGCTTTTCATGAGACTATTGAAATTTTAGGAGATAACGCTAAAGCGGAAGTGGATTCTTCTCCAAAAGAGGATTACGATTTACAACTTTTACCAGAAGGCGGACATTTACTTGCCAATGCTCCTAATACGGTTGGTGTTAAACTTTTGGATGTTAATGGAAAAGGAATAGAATTCTCTGAAGCTGCCCTCAAAAACAACAAAAATGAAATACTTACACGATTTAATTCTAACCACTTAGGCTTAAGCAAATTTAGTTTTACTCCCGTTTTGGGGGAATCTTATTCCACTGTAATAAGGCTAAAAACTGGCGAGGAGATTACGGCTTCTTTGGATGCAGCAAAATCAACTGGAGTTAACTTATCTGTAAATAACCTTCATCCCACTCAGGTAATTTTATCTATCAACACCAATCTAGAGACCTTGGAGAGTTTGCAACAAAAACCTTATTTGGTGATGGTACATCAAAACGGAAATATGAATGCGATTGAATTTCTTTTTCCAGAAAACAAAACCCAAGTAATTCTTCCCATAAAAAAGTCCTCTCTTAATCCTGGAGTCAATACCATTACCTTATTTAATGAGCAGCACAAACCTATTCTAGAACGTTTAGTCTATAAAGAAATTGATGAAAAAAGATTGAATGCTTCGGTTTCTTTAAAGAAAAATTATATCGACTCGCTTGAGTTTCAGGTGAAGTTAAACGAAAAAATTAAAAAGGGGAGCTTAAGTATTTCGGTGCTACCATCTTCAACTAAATCGTATACTTCTACGCAAAATACGGCTTCGGCCTTCTTTTTAAAACCTTATGTAAAAGGTGAAATAGAAAACGCCTCCTATTATTTTGATGAAACATTTCCGCGAAAGCGATTATATGATTTAGATTTACTTTTGCTGGCCCAGGGTTGGAGTACATATGAATGGAGAGATGTATTTAATAATCCTCCTAAAGATTTTTATGCTTCGGAAGTTGGGTTTTCTGTAACCGGAAAAGTAAACAATTACAATTCTAAAAAAACAGAAGAGATCTATGTGAAATCTAATGAAACTGGCTTGTTTGAAATTTTAGAATTAGACCAAGAAGGAAAATTTAAAATGGATAGTTTATATCTTGAAGAAAACACTATTATTTCCTTAGGTACAATTAAGAAAAGAAATGATAAAACCAAAAAACCTCAACTATTTATTACGGCTTTGCCTAAAAGTAAAATAGAAAGCATTGAAAAGTTAACATCTCTTCTTGAAAATAAAGCAGTAGAGATGATAAACACGAGCCCACTTAATATTGAAAATTTCATTTCAAATGAAGTATTAGATACCATCACTTTACAAGGAGAAAATATAAACAGAGTTCGCTCTAGGTCTTCTGCTTTTGAAGATGTTGATGTGATAGACGAAGATGTGGCTGGTTCTTTCTTGTATATTATAGATTATATTGCTACTAAAAATTATGATGTTGTTAAAGGTATAGATAATGTAGTCATAAAATCTAGAAGACACGTTTCTATGAATGGCGGTGGTATTCCCGCCCAAATATTTTTAGATGGATTACCTATAGATAATGCGTTCTCTAATATGCTCCTTTTTCTTAAATCTAGCGATGTAGATACGATTGTGTTTAATAAATCTGGAGCCGGTATGGGAATATATGGTGGTGGCGGAACCATAGAAATTACGACCAAAAGCACTTACAATAGTGGTAGTAGAAAAGTGAAAGAGTTGGCATTAGCTTATGAGTTACAAGATGGATTTTCCTCCAATAAATCATTTTACGCACCTAAGTACAGTTCTTTCTCTAGTGAAGATTTTCAGCATTATGGAGTCATTCATTGGGTTCCTTCTTTAACTTTTGAAAATGAAAACACCAAAAGCTTCACATTTTTAAACACACTTACCCAAGAGCTTACATTTTACATAGAAGGGATTACAATAGATGGAAGAATTATTTCAGAAAAATTGCGCATCAAGCCTTAATTAAGAAAAACTTGTTAAATTTAAGAAAAATAGTTTTTTATGCTCAATAGAACAATTCTTCTTAGTTTCTTCTTGTTTTCTAATTTCCTATTCTCTCAGTCAAACCCTAAAAATACTAAAGAATTAGGCAAAAAATACGAAAGTTTTTTCAAGACTCAATCGGATTATCTTTATTTACACCTTAATAAAACCTCCTTTTTTGTTAATGAAACGCTATGGTTTGCTGCCTACGCCTACAATATTCAGGTTCAAAAACCTAATAAGGAAATCACTAATCTTGAGGTAAGTATCTATGATGAAAATCATAAGTTTATTAGCCATAAAACCCTCTACATAAATGATGGTAAAAGTTGGGGTGATTTTAAGCTAGACGAAAAAGAGTTTGAACCCGGGATGTATTATATCGCTGCTTACACCGAGTATATGAAGAACTTTGATGAAAAACCTAGTTTCATTCAAAGCTTTACAATTTTAGGAAAGGATAAAAAAGAATTAGGCAAAGACAATCCAGAAGATTATGCTATTCATATACTTCCTGAAGGTGGCCATCTAGTAGCCAATATAAAAAATACGATGGGCGTTAAGGTAAATAATCAAAAAGGACAAGGCATTCCTTTTACCAAGGCCATTCTTTACAATTCAAAACAAGACACTTTACAAGAGTTTTCTTCTAATAAATGGGGGTTTTCCAAATTTGAATTCACCCCAAAATTTAAGGAAAACTATTATGTTGATTTTGTAACGCCAAAAGGAGATACCATAAAGCATCAAATACAACCTGCTGAGGAAATAGGAGTTAACCTTAAATTACTTTCATTTAATAAAGAGAAAACCGTTATAGAAGTAAAAGGAAATCAAAAAACATTACCGAGTTTGCTTCAAAAAAAATATTACTTATCTATTCATAGAAATGGAGTGATGAAAACCTTAGATTTTGAATTTGTAAGGGGTTTTTTAGGAACAAAGTTAGAATTAAATACCAATGAATTTTTTGAAGGCATTAACATAGTTACTGTTTTTAATGAAGATTTTCACCCGCTCTTAGAAAGATTAGTATATAACCCTCATAAAACCAAAGAAGTAAAGCTACAAGCTAAGCTTATAAAAAATCACGGTGACTCCTTAGAAATAGGGCTAGAATCATATACCAACCACCTTAAAAAGTTGAGCATCTCTGTACTTCCTAAACAGACAAATGCATACAATTCTACAAAAAACGTTCTTTCATCTGTTTTACTTAAACCTTATATAAAAGGGTTTATGGAGAAAGAAAATCAATATTTTGATCTAGAAGAGTCTTTAGAAAAAAGAATGGAAAATTTAGACTTATTACTATTAACCCAAGGTTGGAGTAAATATAATTGGTATAAAATTTTCTCTAATTCTAAAAAAGAAATTTTCCCTAGAAATACCGGATTTGAACTTGTAGGAACCGTACTTGATAGAAATAAAAAAAGAGAAGATGAAGTTTTTCTTACCACCAAATGTTCTAACTTATTTGAAACTTTAGTTATAGATGACAGCAATCAATTTAAAATGGATAGTCTTTACCTTATTAAAGACGATGCAATTTCTATAGGGGTTATTAATAAACGGAATAAGAAAATATCAATACCCAAGATTTCTTTATCTATTTACCCTCCATTTACCCCACAAACGATTAATACTTACTTTAAGACTAACTCCACTTATATGAATGAAGTTCATTACAACCTCATCAATCACAAAAACAGTGTTTTTACAAAAAATCCGAAAAACTTTTTAAACACGAATGAATTAGAAGCGGTAATGCTAATTGGTAAGGCACGAAAAGATTCTTATGAACGCATAGATAACTTTACGGAAAAAATAAATATTAATGAAAATTTACCCGGGAGTTTTAAGTATGCAACCGATTTAATAAGAAATGAAGGTTTTACTGTTGAAATAAATCAAGAATCTGTGAAAGTATTTTCTAACCGTTATTATACCATGACTCAAGGTGTAGGAAATAAATATTATCAAATCACTACTCAGGTATATATTGATGGCGTAATTGTTCAACCAAATGGATATACTCTTAGACGACTGGAAACCGTTGACTTAGAATCTGTACAATTTAACAAATTAGGAGCTGG
Organism: Mesonia ostreae; assembly: GCF_031845265.1. Lineage (NCBI taxonomy): Bacteria > Pseudomonadati > Bacteroidota > Flavobacteriia > Flavobacteriales > Flavobacteriaceae > Mesonia > Mesonia ostreae. Next base: position 31,075 of record NZ_JAVRBG010000019.1, read on the forward strand.
AGAAGGTTTATTTGGTGGTGGCGGTGTAATTAGAATTATTACCAAAAAAGATTCTAGGTTTAAGCATAATATAATTAAAAAAACCATAAAGACGCTTCAAGCTCAAAACGGATTTAGTCCTGCAAAAGAATTTTTTAATCCAGAATATAGTAATTTGCAATCAGATTACTTTTTATATTACGGCACCATTCATTGGGAGCCCAATTTAGTTATGAAAAACGCTAAAACTTTTAAAATCGTCAATACCTTAACTCCTAACTTAAGCTTATATGTTGAAGGCGTAAGCGAAACAGGAGAACTTATTTCTCAAACAATACACCTACCAACAAAATGAAAAAACTATTACCTCTAACAGTTTGCTTTTTATTTATAATTGCTAAAGTGCAAAGTCAAGTTCCTGCCAGCGAAAGAAATGCACTTATTGCGATTTACAATGCCTTAGATGGAGATAATTGGGACAACAATCAAAATTGGAACACCACAGCACCAGTAGATACTTGGGAGTTTGTAAATACTTCTATGATTAATGGCCAAGAACATGTAGTCTCTTTAAACTTTGGTTACAATAGCGATTTAAGTGGGAGTTTCCCTCCAGAATTTACCGACTTAACAGAGCTTAAATTGTTTATTGCTTCAAATGGAAGTCTTACCGGATCCATACCAAATAATTTAGGTGATTTAACAAAGCTTGAAACTTTTGGTGTCGACAATAACCAACTCACAGGCTCTATTCCTGCCTCTATTGCTAATTGCACTCAGTTAACAGCATTGGCATTAAGAAATAACTTTTTAAGTGGCAACATCCCAGATTTAACTGGATTACCGAATTTAGATATTTTTTGGATCCCAGGAAATTATTTTGAATTTGGAGATTTTGAAGATGAGTTTACAAGCTACAGCACACTTAATTTTGAATACGAAAACCAGCGTTTAATAGGAGATAAAATTACCGAAATTGTTCCTGTAAACTCTAGCTATACGCTTATTTCTCCCATTTCTGGAAATAATACAAATTATGAATGGTATCATAATGAAGTTTTAATTCCTGGCGCCACAAGTTCAACCTTACAAATTACTATAAATAGCACCAATGATTATGGAGATTATGTGAGTAAAGCCACCAATACCGTAGTCACTGGTTCAGAGCTAGAAAGTAAAATTATCATGTTAGATGATTCTCCTAACAATAAACCAGAGTATCCCTTTTTAGTTCAATTTTATAATAATACAAATGGAGACAATTGGAATGACAACACCAACTGGCTAGACAATACCAAGACTTTACAAGACTGGAACGGAATTGACATGAAAAATGGCAGATTGAATTCATTAAGGTTAACATTTAATAATTTAGAGGGTGGTCCTATACCTTCTAATATAGATTTGCTAAGTGATGCCGAGACTATTCGACTTGACCTAAATAAAATCACGGGATCCATACCAAGTAGCATTGGAAATATCACTACGCTCAAAACGATTTGGTTAGATTTTAATCATCTTTCGGGAACTATTCCGAGTAGTATTGGCAACTTAAGTAATTTAGAAATTTTTACTGTTGCCTTTTGTGGATTAACAGGTGAAATCCCACAGAGTTTTGAAAACCTTACTAATTTATATGATTTATATATTATTGGCAAAAGCGAGGGAGTTATACAAAACGGTACACATTATCCAGGAAACACTTTTTATGGTGATATACCAGACATGACAGGTTCTCCATTAAGCTTCTTTTACTTACAACAGAATCAATTTGAATTTGCAGATATCGCTGATGAATATGATTATTATGTAAACAATATTCAACAATTCAGCTTCAACCCTCAATTCACTACAGATACAGAGGATGATCTTTATATAGAACCGGGAGACGATATTACCCTAACGGTAAATTATGAAGACCCCGCAGAAAGACTAACTACCAACAGTACTTACCAATGGTATAAAGATGATGTTTTAATCGCAGGAGCAACCTCTAGTTTATACAGCATACAAAATGCTCAAATTGCAGATAGCGGAGATTATTACTGTACGATTATAAATTCTGCTTACCCAGATTTTGAAATTCAACGCAGAATGATTCACCTCAACGTTGGCACATTTAACGCCTCTCAATTTCAAAATGAAGTTTTTACTTTCTATCCTAATCCAGTGAAAGAAACTCTAAACATAAAATTGCATCAACAAGAAGCGCAGCTACAATTTTATAACTTACAAGGAAGACTGGTTTTAGAAAAAGAAAACTCCGTCCATGAGGAGTTAGAAATCAACTTATCTTCTCTAGAAGCTGGAACGTATTTTTTAAAGGTCAGGCTTCATAATGGCACTACTTCTATCAAGAAAATTGTGAAAGAATAACGTTAGACTGTAAATCGTTAATATAAAAAGAGGCTTTAAATAAAGCCTCTTTTTAATATCTGATATATTTTCTTATTAGTCTTTCCCTACAAAATTATTGATCATTTTAGCGATATATCTAATTTGATCCTCGTCTAACTCGGTATGCATGGGTAAGGCGATAACTTCTTTCACCAATTGATTGGTTACTTTAAAGTCCGCTTCATCATATCGCTCCGCATCGGCGTAGGCCTTTTGAGCGTGTAAAGGAATAGGATAGTATATTCCGCAAGGCACATTATTCTCCTGTAAATGCTTCACTAAAGCATCTCTTTTTCCGTTCATAATACGTAACGTATATTGATGAAAAACGTGCGTATCGCAATCGCTCACCACCTCTGGAGTAATAATATTTTTATTTTTTTCAAAAGCAGTCGTGTATTTAAAAGCTGCTTCTTTTCTAGCTTCATTATAAATATCTAATCGGGGAAGTTTTGCTCTTAAAACGGCCGCTTGCAAACTGTCTAGTCTAGAATTTACGCCTACTACATCGTGATGATAACGTTCGTACATACCATGATTTACAATTCCTCTAATCGTATGCGCTAACGCATCATCGTTGGTAAAGATAGCCCCGCCATCTCCGTAACAACCCAAGTTTTTACTAGGAAAGAAAGACGTGGTCCCTACATCTCCTATCGTACCCGCTTTTTTAATACTCTTATCGCTAGATCTATAATTGGCGCCAATCGCTTGCGCATTATCTTCAATCACAAAGAGATTGTTCTCTTTAGCAATTCGCATAATTTCATCCATATTGGCCGTTTGTCCAAATAAATGAACAGGCACAATGGCTTTGGTTTTTGGCGTAATCGCTCTTTCAATCTCCTTAGGGTCTATGTTGTAGGTATGAGATTCTACATCTACCAAAACCGGAGTTAAATTTAAAAGGGCAATCACCTCAACAGTTGCGGCAAAAGTAAAATCTACTGTAATCACCTCATCGCCTGGCTTTAAACCCAGCCCCATCATCGCGATTTGCAACGCATCTGTCCCGTTAGCACAAGGAATTACGTGCTTTACTTCTAAATATTCTTCTAATTCTTTCTGAAATTGATGCACTTCAGGGCCATTTATAAACGAAGTATTTTCTATAATTTCTTGCATAGAAGCATCTACTTGCTCTTTTATTTCCTCGTATTGGCCTTTAAGATCAACCATTTGAATTTTTTTCATGAACTAGTGTGTATTTTTACAAAAATACAAAATATAGGTAGCTCCCCCAATTTGTTTCTCTTAAGAATAGTTTATTTTAGCAAAAAAATAGACTTTGAAGTTTTTATACCGCTTATTTATTTCACTTTTTCAGCTTATTCTTCCATGTTTGAAGTTTATAAGTCCGAAGATGAAATTATTTGTAAACGGAAGAAAAAATGTATTTAAAAAAATTCAGCAGAAGCTTCCTCCTAAAACCAATCAAAGAGTTTGGGTTCATGCCGCGTCCTTAGGAGAGTACGAGCAAGCCGTCCCTATATTGCAAGGACTTTTAGAACTAAATCCCGAGTGTGAAATCATTCTAAGTTTCTTTTCTCCTTCTGGCTACGAAGTGAAAAAAAATAGTGAATATGCGAGTTCGGTGACCTATTTGCCTTTAGATACGCCGAATAACGCCAAGAAATTTATTCAAGAAATTAAGCCCGATATGGCTTTATTCATCAAATATGAAATTTGGCCACATTACTTAAAAGAGTTAGAATCTAAGGGTATTCCTACCTTTTTAATTTCGGCAAATTTTAGAGAAAATCAGTTTCTATTTCATCCATTAGGAAAATTTATGTTTAAAGCCTTGCAAAGCTTTACGCATATTTTTGTACAACATCAAGATTCGTTAAGCTTGTTGCAGGAAAAAGGAATCTTTACCGCTAGTGTGAGCGGCGATACACGTTATGACCGAGTTTTTCAGCAATTACAAATGGAAAATTATTTCGCTTTCGCGGAAGAATTTAAGCAACAAAAACTTTGTATGGTCTGCGGAAGCACCTGGCCAGAAGATGAAGATCTTTTATTAGAGGTTATAAATAAGAATCCAGATTTAAAGCTGATTATAGCGCCACATGAAGTAGGTGAGAAAAGAGTACAGGCTTTAACGCAAAAGCTCGACACCTCATATATATTACATTCTCAGCTTACAGATGCTAATTTAAGGGATAGTCAGGTTCTTATCATAGACAACATAGGGTTGCTATCTCAACTTTACGCTTACGCGGATTTGGCTTATGTGGGTGGAGCGGCAGGAAACACAGGTTTACACAACATTTTAGAACCCGCAACATTTGGCGTCCCTATACTTATAGGAGAAAATCACAGCAAGTTCCCTGAAGCGGAACTTTTGCTAAACGAGAATGCTTTATTTAGTGTAGCATCCAAAGAAGAATTAAATAATATAGTCACAAAACTCATTACAAATGCTTCATTTAGAAAGCAAACTGGACAAAATTCCTTTTCTTTTATTCAGAAAAATAAAGGTGCTAAAAAAATAATTCTTGACGTGATTAGAGATAAAATGATTAGATAAGGAGAACTAACTTCTTAAGAAATAAATACCTTATAAAAAACATTAATAAAAATTTATTAATGTTTTCTATTTTAGTGTTGTTAAAATATATAATTTAGCACCCACATTAACCAAAAATAATAGAAACAAATGAAAAGATCATTTTTAGCATTAGGTCTATTGACGATTGCACTTGTGCTTTCTTCTTGTAGAAACGAAACAGAAACCAAGGAAGTCGTTAGAGAAGTAGAGGTAGAAAAAGTGAAAGAAGTTGAAGCAGAGCCTAAGCGTAAAGGTATCTTAGAGCGTACCGCAGAGAAAGTTGATCAAGAGGTTAATAAGGAAATTGACGAAGAAATTGAAAAAATCGGAGACGATAATTAAATTTAATACTAATATACAAAACCAAAAATTATGAAAAAATCAGTAATTATGCTTGCAATGTTGTTCGCATTTTCAACAGCATTTACATCTTGTAGAGATGAGAACAAAAAAGAAGTTGAATTAAATGTTGATGACGTTAACGACGATATGGATGACGTAGGTAACGATATTGAGGGCGCTGCTAACGATGCAGGAGACGCTATTGAAGATGCCGCTAACGATACTGGAGATGCTATTGATAATGCAGCTCAAGAGGTAGAAGACGAAGTTGAAGGTAATGATGATATGTAAGATTATCTTTACATTAAAAAAATCCCTTTCTAATTAGAAAGGGATTTTTTTTTGATTACAAATTATATTACTTGAATTCAACCTATAAACGCAACTTTTAGCGGAAATAATATAATTATTTTTCAGAAGGAAAGAAGGGATTATTT
>NZ_JAVRBG010000020.1:0-19479 GCF_031845265.1 Mesonia ostreae
GTTTTAGAACCTACTTTTTCCCGGTAGTCTTTAACTAATGTGATTAGTTTTTTATGGTCTAACTGTTGTTTTTGTTGGGTTTTGAGTCTTTTGTAGAAGGCTTGTTTAGATATCCCAAAACATCCATAGAACCATTTTCTTTTAAACGGTTTTTCTTCTTTAGCTCTATCTCTTTTGCTAATGTTTTGGGCAAGGACTTTTTTGACATATAGACACCTGTAATCAGTTCCATATCAGCGATAATGTCTTGTTGGAAGTCTTTTTGAAACTTAAGTTCTTCAATCTTTTCCTTTAACTTTTTAATTTCATCGTTTTTACTCATACCTGTATTTTGTTGTACTAAAGTACTGTATTTTCTTAACCAATATGAAATAGTAGTTCTAGGAACGTCATATTTTTTGGAAGCCGAGTTTGTAGATATCTGACCGTTCAAGATTTGGTCAACTACTAAGAGTTTGGTCTCTAAATTTACTTTTTGGTAGCTTTTTTTTCGCCAGTGTTCATTTTATGTTTTCATAAGTGACTATAATTAATTATTTAATTTTTAGTCAACCTATTTCAGGAAAGTACAGATGGGTTTGTGATACCTACTGTATTGGATGGTACTTTAACAGGACATTTATATTATGATACTAATGGAAATGCTACTCAAGATTTTGGAGAACCAAATTTGCCTAATGTAGATGTCGAGATTACAAATGTGGTGGGAATCGTGCAAATCGTGACTACCGATGCTAATGGAAACTGGGGAGTTACAGTTCCGGAAGGAAATACTACCTCTAATATAGATGTCACCGATCCAGATTTTCCTCTAGGAGCTACGCAAACCGAAGGAACCAATCCTACCACAACTTTTGTGACTGGAAGTAGTCTTATTGCTGAAACTGACGATGGTTTTGTAGTGCCAAGTTTAAATAATGGTACTTTAACTGGTCATTTGTATTACGATACCAATGCCAATGGAAGTCAAGATGCAGGAGAGCCGAACTTACCCAATATAGATGTAGAGATTACCAATGTGTTGGGAATCGTGCAGATAGTGGCAACTAATGCAAATGGAGATTGGAGCATTACGGTTCCTGAAGGAAATACGATTTCTAATATAGATGAAACAGATTTAGATTTTAATCCAGCTTTCGTACAAACTCAAGGTACAGACCCTACTACCACAATAGTTATTGCGAATAGTACTACTTCAGAAATTTCTGATGGTTTCTCACTGCCAGTAACAGACTTAGGAGTCTTAAAAGGACATCTATATTTGGATGCCAACGGAAATGGAAATCAAGAAAATGGAGAAGCCAATTTACCTAATATTGATGTGCAAATTATAGATGCCTTCGGAATTGTATTAATTGTAGAAACCGATACCAATGGAGATTGGCAAGCTTCTTTACCTACAGGTCCAGCGACGAGTAATATAGATGTCACCGATCCAGATTTTCCTACGGGAGCAATTCAAACGGAAGGAACTAATCCTACCACCACGGTTGTGATAGCCAATGTAACAACAAACGAAACAGATGATGGTTTTACGTTTACTGATTTAGAAACAGGAACTTTGAAAGGACATTTATATAATGACCTTAACGGAAATGGGACTCAAGATACGACAGAGCCAGATCTTGCAAATATAGATGTAGAAGTGACAGATGTTTTAGGAATTGTTCAAGTTGTCGAAACCGATGTTGTTGGAAATTGGAGTGCGATTTTGCCGGAAGGAACCGCTACTAGTGATATCGATATTACAGATCCAGATTTTCCTGAGGGAGCTATACAAACCGAAGGAACTAATCCAACTACCACTGTAGTGCTAGCTAATGTTGTGACAAGTGAACCCAGCGATGGTTTTCAAGCACCCGTAAATCTTCAAAATTATTCAGGGCATATGTATCTGGATTTAAATGGGAGTTTTAGTCAGGATTCTGACGAACCTAATTTGCCAAATGTTGATGTGGAAGTTATTGACGCAAATGGAGTAGTTCAAACGCTTACGTCAGATGCGAATGGAGATTGGAGTATTTTACTTCCGTTAGGAAATGTGACAACTACTATACAAATAAATGATCCAGATTTTCCTGAAAATGCAGTTCAAACAGAGGGAGAAAATCCTACCAATAGTATAATTACTACAGGAACACCCATAACCGAAGTAGATGGTTTTTATGTTACGGCATTATCAACAGAGAGTCTAACAGGTCATATATACGAAGACCTTAACGGAAATAGTACGCAGGATCCTAATGAACCGAGCATACCCAATATAGATGTGGAGGTTACAGACGCTTTAGGGATATCACAAACCGTAGAATCTAATGCTATTGGAGATTGGAGCGCTTTAGTACCGTTGGGAAATGCACTTAGTTTTATACAAGTAGATGACGTAGATTTTCCTGATTTCACGATGCAAACACAAGGTAGCAATCCAACCCTAATCAATGTTATTTCTGGGGTAGTGAATACTGAGTTAGATGGTTTTTACCTAGAGCGATTAAAAGTCTTTAATGCCATATCACCTAATAATGACAGTAAAAACGATTTCTTTTATATTCAAGGAATAGAAAAATATCCAGATAATAAATTGAGTATTTTAAATCGGTGGGGAGTTATTGTATATGAAGTGAAAGGCTATGGCCAAAATGGAAGATTATTTAGAGGTATAAGTGAAGGAAGAGCGACTTTAGGAAAAGATGAACAACTTCCTACAGGAAGTTACTTTTACTTTTTAGAATACAGAGATGAAAGTGTTGATTTACAAAAAAAGACGGTTACCTATATATTAATTAATAAGAATTAAATTTATGCGTCAGGTAATTTGGACCATTATGACAATTTCTTTTTGTGTGGCAGCTTCTTTTTCAGCTCAAGCACAACAAGACGCACAATATACCCAGTATATGTACAATACGCTTAGCGTTAATCCTGCGTATGCGGGTTCGCGAGAGGTTCTAAGTGCCGTATTGCTTCATCGTTCGCAATGGGTTGGAGTAGACGGCGCGCCTACAACGCAAACTTTGAGTGCACATACGCCCATTGCAAAAAATTTGATGGGAATAGGATTAAATATAAATCATGACGCCATTAGTCCTTCTCGCGAAACTTATATCGATGCGAGTTATAGCTACGGAATTCAACTAGGAAGAGAAAGTCAGTTAAATTTCGGTTTAAATGCTGGCGCTCATATATTGGATGTAGATTACTCTAAGTTGAATATCTATGATAGTTCAGACCCAAATTTTCAGACTAATGTGGAGAATAAATTTTCTCCGCAGTTTGGATTGGGCGCATTATTGTTTTTAGAAAAGTACTATGTAGGACTAAGTGTACCTAGAATTTTAGAAACCAAACATTATGAACAATCCAATAACAGCAACTCAAATAGTATTGCGAGAGAGAGAATAAGTTATTATCTTATGGGAGGTTATGTATTTGACCTTTCTGAAGATGTAAAACTGAAACCTACTTTATTAACGAAAATCACGGCTGGCGCTCCGTTGCAAATAGATGTTTCTGCCAACTTTCTATTGTACGAAAAACTTACGTTGGGAGCAGCTTATAGATGGGATGCTGCAGTGAGTGGTCTCGTGGCTTTTCAATTTTCAGATTCTTGGATGTTGGGGTTTGCCTATGATGCAGATACGACAACCTACACAAAATATAATGACGGGAGTTTTGAAGTTTTTTTACGATTTGAATTGTTTAAGAAATACAACAAGATGTTAACTCTAAGATTTTTCTAAACTTATAGTTATGAGTAAAAATATATATAGGTACTTGGTTTGCCTTTCACTTTTCTTCACTTGCTTTTTAAGCTTTGCTCAAAAAGATAAATTAAAGGAGGCCGATAAAATGTTTGATAGATACGCTTTTATTGATGCAAGAGAAATTTATCTTGAAGTCGCGGAAGCTGGATATAAATCTGAAAGCTTATTTGAAAAACTAGGAGACTCCTATTATTTTAATGGAGACTTGCCCAATGCTTTAAAATGGTATCAAGAATTATATGATTTAAAACAAACAGATTTAGAGAAAGAGTATCTGTTTCGGTATGCCATGGCCTTGAAAAGTGATCAACAGTACAAAAAATCTGATGAGGTCTTACTCGAATTTGAAAAACTAAATGAAACCGACTCTCGCTTAGAACTTTTAAAAGGAGAACGGAATTACTTAGAATTGATAGAGCTTCAATCTGGGAAATTTGATATTGAAATTGCTCCGATAAATTCTAAACTTTCAGATTTTTCTCCACACATCAGCAATAATACATTAATTTTTGCCTCTAACCGGGAAACTCCTTCTTCCGTAAAGCGAATCCATAAATGGAATAATCAACCCTATCTAGATCTTTATACGGTGAGTCTTAATGAAGAAAATAAAATAGAAGGCGAACCCGTATTAATGTCGGAGGTGATAAATTCTAAATTTCACGAATCTTCGGCTTGTCTTACCAAAGATCAGCTTAGTATATATTTTACCAGAAATAACTACAACAATAAGAAGTATGGTAAAAGTGAAGAAGGAGTTAACTTTTTGAAAATATATAAATCAGAAAGAGAAAGTCTAGATGCAGCATGGAAAACTCCAGTAGAACTTCCCTTTAACAGCGATGAATATTCTGTAGCACATCCTACTCTAAATGCAGAAGAAACCAAACTTTACTTTTCTTCAGATATGCCAGGGACGCTGGGAATGTCAGATATTTATGTAGTTTCCATACATAAAGATGGCACATACGGAAAGACAGAAAATGTGGGAGATCGAATAAATACAGAGGGACCAGAGACTTTTCCGTTTCTTAATCAGCAAGAAGAACTTTATTTTTCTAGCGATGGTCACATTGGGCTTGGCGGTTTAGACGTTTTTGTGAGTGTATTAAAAGAAGATGGTACTTTTGGGGAGGTTTTTAATGTAGGCCGACCTATAAATAGCTCTAAAGATGATTTTAATTTTGAATTAGGGAGAGATAATAGGAGAGGCTTTTTTACCACCAATCGAGAAGGTGGAGTAGGAGAAGATGACATTTACTACTTTGCACAAAAAGAAGATTTAATTACTTCTTGCCAGCAATATATTACGGGAGTAATTACAGAAAGTGGCACGCAAACGCCATTAGCAGGAGTAAATGTAGAGTTATTTGATGAAAATTTAAATTTCTTAAAAGATACGGAAACCAACGAAAAAGGGGAGTATGAATTTACCTTAGATTGTGAGACCCGTTACATTATTAGAGTTTCTAAAGAGGGTTATATTACTACGGAAGAATTACTGAAATCTGGTGCTGAGTTTGAGAAAAACATTCAAATTCCTGCTGTAAGTATGAAAAAAGGGGAGGAACTTGGGATAACTAAAGCGGGTAAAGGTGATGATTTACGTAAGTTATTGCAATTAGATCCCATTTATTTTGATTTGGATAAATCTAATATTAGAAAAGCTGCGGAAGTAGAATTACAAAAAGTCTTGGCAGTTCTAAGGAAATATTCTAAAATGAAAATAGATATTCGCTCACATACAGATAGTCGCGCAGGAGATGCTTATAATTTATTACTTTCTGAAAAGAGAGCACAATCTACTTTTAATTATTTGCTTCAAAAAGGAATAGATAAAAGCAGAATCACGGCAAAAGGTTACGGAGAAACGCAGCTAATTAATGACTGCGATAATAATACAGATTGTAGCGAGGAAGAACATCAAATGAACAGAAGATCCGAGTTTATTATTCTTAACGAAAATGAAACTCCGCAAGAAATGCGTAAAGGAATTGCAGTTCGAAGTAGTGAAAATGTAGATACTAAGAGGCATACTTCAGAAAAAATGATGACTACAGATGCGTATGATTTTGATAGTCCTAATCCTAAGGAAATATTTACGGTACAAGTGGTAGCTGGAAGTAGCAATAATCCGGTGGTCAAATACAAATCTCTATCAAGTGTTTATCATTATTCTTATGCAGATGGTCTTCGTAGATATTTTTCTGCCCAGTTTAAAACTAGAGCACAAGCCGATGCTTATAAATTAGAACTAAGAAATAAAGGTTTTGATGGCGCTTTTGTTGTAGGCCTGCGTGGGAAAGAGCGCTTTTAACGTTAAGCTTGCTTTTATTCCTATGAAATAGAAATGCAATTTTGTACTTTTGATTTCTATGGAAGAAAAAGTAATTTTAGTCAATGAAAGCGACGAGCAAATTGGCTTGATGGGAAAGATGGAAGCTCACGAAAAAGCGCTGCTTCATCGTGCATTTTCGGTTTTTGTTTATAATGATAAAAACGAAATCATGATTCAACAAAGAGCACATTCAAAATACCATTCTCCAGGATTGTGGGCGAATACATGCTGCAGTCACCAACGAGAAGGAGAAAGCAACGTAGACGCTGGGAAACGAAGACTAATGGAAGAAATGGGATTTCAAACAGATCTTAAAGAAGTCGCTTCCTTTATTTACAAAGCTCCTTTTGACAACGGACTTAGTGAACACGAATACGATTATATTTTAACGGGTCATTATAATAGTGAGCCTAAGATAAATCCAGATGAGGTAGCCGATTGGAAGTGGATGAGTGTGGAAGATATTAAAAAAGATATGGCGAATCAGCCAGAGAAATATACAGCTTGGTTTAAAATAATCTTTGATAATTATTATAATTTTATAGCGTAGTGGGAATAACCGTAAGTAGAAAAGCGCATTTTAATGCTGCTCATAGATTGTATCGAAAAGACTGGAGCGATGAGAAAAACCTAGATGTTTTTGGAAAATGTAGCTATCCTAATTACCATGGGCATAATTACGAGTTAATCGTTTCGGTTACGGGAAACATCGATGAAGAAACCGGTTTTGTGATGGACTTAAAAGTGCTTAAGGATTTAATCAAAATTGAAATTGAGGATTATTTAGATCATAAGAATTTGAATGTAGATATAGAAGAATTTAAAAACTTAAACCCTACCGCAGAGAATATTGTAGTAATCATTTGGGATAAATTAAGGTCTAAAATAAAGAGTGATTTAGAGTTAGAAGTGGTTTTATATGAGACTCCGCGTAATTTTGTTTCCTATAAAGGAGTTGTAGAATGATAGAAGAAAAATTATATCCTTTAAAATTCGCTCCAATTTTAAAGACTAAGATTTGGGGTGGCGAAAAATTACATTCCGTTCTAGGAAAAGAAAAAATTGGAAATAAGATTGGTGAAAGCTGGGAAATTAGCGGAGTAGATGGCGATTTTTCTGTTGTAGAAAATGGTTCTCTAAGAGGAAAAAGTCTAAAAAATCTTATTTTAAAGTATAAAGAAAAGCTGGTAGGAACTTCTATCTATGCTCGATATAAAGAAAATTTTCCATTGCTCGTAAAGTTTATAGATGCTAAAGAAAATCTTTCTGTTCAGGTTCATCCAGATGATGAATTGGCTTCCAAAAGACACGACACTTTAGGTAAAACTGAAATGTGGTATATCGTTCAAGCAGACCCCGAAGCTAAAATTATTACAGGTTTTCAAAATGGAATAACTAAAGAGGGTTATTTGTCCCATCTTAAAAATGAATCCTTAGAAGAAATTCTCAATAAGGAAGTTGTTGAAAGTGGCGATGCTTTTTATATCAAAGCAGGCTTGATTCACGCCATAGGAGCGGGGGTTTTATTGGCTGAAATACAGGAAACTTCAGATATTACCTACCGTATCTACGATTATAATAGAAAAGGTATTGATGGAGAGAAACGAGAATTGCATACTCAATTAGCTTTAGACGCAATAGATTACAGTAATAATGATGATTACAAAATAAGATACAATTCAAAAGAAAATAAGCTTAATTCCCTTGTAGACTGCGCTTACTTTACAACGCAACTACTTCATCTTAAAGAAGATTATAGCTTTAATCTGCCTATTCATAGCGATAGCTTTGTGATTTTAATGTGTGTAGAAGGAAGTGCGGTTATAGAATATGAAGATGGAAATGAGAATATTAAGCTAGGAGAATGTATGCTTATTCCTGCAGATTTAAAGGAACTTAATATAAGTTCAAATAATTGTAAATTGCTGCACGTAACTATATAAACCTATCTTTTTTTAGCGTAATTTTGTGCCTTAAAATAAATAAGTACTTATGGCAAGTAAAAGAACGCTTAAGAAGAATGTAAATTATGTAATGGGCGATATTATTGAAGCTGCATTTTTACATCAAATGGTAAATCCTAAAGGAGACCAAGCAAAATCAGAAGCAATTGTAGAAAATGCAATGCGCTCATACGATGAGTTAATCACAAAGATTAATGACAAATCGGTAGAGGATAAAGGAAAACATTTAAAAGCAGTAAATAAGCAATTAGAAGAAAAAGCACATAGTCTTGTAAAAGATATCAATGCTCTTAATGCTTAATGTATTTCTTCTTTCTAACGGTATAGAAGCCAAAAGCGAAAATACCTAAAACGATTAGAGGTAAAAGCATATTAAAAAGTTGCCACGAAGTTCTTTCTTGCGCAACTTTTTTTGTGTCTAAAAATGCCAATTTAATGTTTTTAGCTCTAATGGCTAATAAACCCGTATCATCTAATAAGTAATTGATAGCATTCATCAAAAACTCTTTGTTACCATAAGTGGTCCCCGTAAAACGATCGTATCCTAAAGCAACAGGACCTTCTCTGTTAAACTCATTTTTAATCACATCTCCATCAGATATGACGAGCATTTTTGTTTCCTTACTGGTTTCAGCATAATTATTAACTTCGAAAGGAAGAATTCTATTTTTGTATACGGAAGTAAATTCTCCTTCTAACAATACGCCTAAGTTTTGTTTTCCAGCAGAATAACTTTCTAAATCAGGTTTCTGGTTAATCATTTCTAAATTGACCATAAGCGGAGTTGCCTCTAATCTCGTAGTAGGAGAGCTATGTAATAAAATGGTTTTTTTAACTCCATTCTTTAAGGTATCGATGCTATTGGCAAAATCAAATTTAACCGCCTCCGTATTTTTAATAATGGGGTGCGAATTGTTAGAAACTGCTAACGGAGAAAAATTCCAAGGAAAAGGATTAAATTGAGTCTCATTACCTGTACCTTGTGCCAAGATAATAGGCGCCGAAATAACATCTTTCACCAAGGAAGTATTAATACGTATTCCGTATTTAAAGAAAAAATCATTTAAATTTAAATCTCGAGGAAAAGCAAGCGTCGCATTATCTGGATTCGTAAATAAGCTATCTTTTTCAATAGCGGTATTTTCTACCAACCACATCATTTTTCCGCCTTGCATAAGGTATTGATCCAAAACTAATTTTTCTTCTTCGGAATATTTTTGAGTGGGTTTAGCTTCTAAAATTAAATCGTATTCTGTTAATTGTTTTAAAGTTCTTTGCGGCTGACTCGTAACAGAATCTAACGTAAAAGGAGCGATATAATAGTATTCTTTTAGCTTGCCTACAAAGTCTACAATATTCTTTTCGGGCAGTTCACCATTGCCGCGCATGATAGCAATTTTTTTGTCTTTCCCATAAATCAATTTGCTAAAAGCATCCGCGAAAGCGTATTCTAAATTTTCTACGGAAGTATTCACAATTTGCTCGTTAGAATCTCCTATTTTCTTTTTTAATAAATTAATCTGGACAGATTTGTCGTCATAATACGCCACCGCCCAAGGGAAAAGAAGACTCTCGCTCACCTTTCCGTTTTGATTCATGTTTAAGGTTTCTGGCATCATTCCAGCCTTATAGAAATTATTCGCAACAATTTGTGCATCAACCCCTTCTTCTAGCGGGTTGATAAAATTGAATTTAATTTCAGAATTATAAGCGCTAAATTCTTCCAGTAGATAACGGGTTTCAGATTGAAGACGTTTAAATTCCGAAGGAAAATCTCCTTTTAAAAATACATCTACAATAATAGGATCTTTTACTTCTTTAATGAGATCTTTTGAAGGCTGGGAAAGTGTATAGCGCTGTTGCTGCGTAAGGTCAAATCTTTCAAAATAGACCGATGCAACTGCATTCACCAGTACTAAAATAATCAGGATTCCGAATATAACTTTTATATTTTTTCCCATTATTTGTTTTCTTTTTCCAGATTCAACTTAGTCAGGCTCAAGAACAAAAAGATGACACTTATAAAGTAGATAAGGTCTCTGGTATCAATCACACCACGACTAATGCTTTTATAATGATAACTAAGTCCTAAGTATTCTAGATTATAAGCCTCAGATTTGAAGATATCAAAATTTGAAATTCCTTCAAAACCGAAATACAGTAAAAAGCAAAGCAATACCGCTAGAATAAAAGATACAATTTGATTCTCTGTCAAACTGGAAGCAAAAATCCCGATAGAAGTATAGGTGGCGCTTAAGAAAAATAAGCCAGCATAACTTCCTGCAACTACTCCTAAATCTATATTTCCTTCAGGGTTTCCTAATTCATACAGGGTGAATACATACAATAAGGTAGGAATTAGCGCTAATACCGAAAGGGTAAAAGCGCCAAAATATTTACCTAAAATCAATTGCCATTTGGTTATGGGTTGAGTAAGTAAAATCTCTAAAGTTCCTTGTTTCTTTTCTTCAGCAATACTGCGCATAGTGATGGCAGGAATCAGGAATAAAAACACCCAAGGAGACAATAGGAAAAAGGGAGATAGATTGGCAAAACCTTGATCTAACACATTAAATTCTCCGCTAAAGATCCAGAGAAACAATCCGCAGATTACTAGAAAAACACCAATAACTAAATAGCCAATAGTACTAGAGAAAAACGAATTGATTTCTTTTAAAAAAATAGCCTTCATAAAATTATTTTAAACTCACAAGTTGGTCTAGACTCCAAGCTTCAGGTTTGGCATTAAATTTAATTTTGGTTGCAGCCCAAACTTCTTTAAATAAAGCCGAATGTCTATAGTTTTCTAAATCGTCTCCACTTTCCCAATAACTATACGTAAAGAAAATAGAAGGATTGCTTTTATCTTGGTAAAGCTCTAGAAAACTACAACCCTCAAAACCTCGAATATATTGCTTTTTACTATAGAAAAGACTTAAAAAATTCTCGATCTCTTCTGCTTGAAAAGACATTTTTACAATGCGTACAATCATGAATTAAATTTAATATTGATGGTGTCCATAAGTTGAAGTCCAAATAGGGTAGAAGCGCTTCCCACCGTATTGGGATTACTCTTATAAATAGCAACTTCTACATAATTAGAGGCGTTAAATATAGCTAATTTCTTACCTTCTTCTTCCCGTTGCTCTTTAGGAGTGTCAAAATTAATGGCGTGGCTATAACTTTCGTGAATGGTGGAGAAGCTAGTAGATCTTGCGTTGAGAACAAAAGCTCTTCCTTTTCCAACACTCTCAAAAATTTTCCTGCTGATGTTGGTCACCACATTACCATACGTATCAATATACATCACATGACCTATAATTTGATCTTGATTATCGTTAATAAACGGATTAAGCTTTTTGATTTGTTTTACTTCAGCAATACTTTTTCCTATTACTTCTAGAGTGCCACCGCGAGCGATATGACAGGCCACTTTTACAAAAACATCCAATACAGGGAAGTTCGTTTCAATAGCATTATGAATATTTACTTCAACTATTTTTTCAGGTTTAATTTCTGCAGCGATGAGGGACATAATTCCATTATTGGCACAAATGAAGAAATGATCATCTAATTGTATAGCAATATGTTTATTCTCTGGCGTAATTTCTGAATCTACTCCAATAATATGAATGGTTCCTTTTGGGAAACTACTGTAAGTATTTTTAATGATATAGGCCGCTTCGGTAATATGAAAAGGAGAAACGTTATGAGAGATATCAACAATGTTTACGCCTTCTAATTCGCTTAGAATAGCACCTTTAACAGCACCTGTAGAAGGGTCTTTGAGCCCAAAATCTGTTGTTAAAGTGATGATAGCCATAGAAAAATGATGTTAATATTTTTAATGTGATTTGACGGTATTTTTACCTAAATTTGTAATGCGAATTTAAAGATAAAAGATTAATAAATACACTTGCATTTGAACGAACTTGATATTGAACTCTCAGAAATTAATCCAAGAGAATTTTTTGGATTACAAAACGCAACTATTGAACTACTTAAGAAATACTATCCTAAGTTAAAAATTGTTGCTAGAGGTAATAGAATAAAAGCTTTTGGCGATGAAGAACTCTTAGAGGAATTCGATAAAAGAATCCATATGCTTATCGAGCATTTTGGAAAATACAATAAACTGGATGAAACCGTGATCGAAAGGGTGCTCACTAGTGAAAAGAAAGAAGACTATGAGACTTCTGCGCAAAGCGGAGAAATTTTGGTACACGGGGTAAGTGGTAGATTGATAAAAGCACAAACTGCCAACCAACGAAAACTGGTAGAACTCACCAAGAAAAACGATATGGTTTTTGCCGTGGGGCCCGCAGGAACAGGAAAGACGTATACCGCAGTAGCTTTGGCTGTAAAAGCACTTAAAGAAAAAGAGGTTCGTAAAATTATATTGACTAGACCAGCCGTTGAAGCGGGAGAGAATTTAGGGTTTCTGCCAGGAGATCTTAAAGAGAAATTAGATCCTTATATGCAACCTTTGTATGATGCTTTAAGAGATATGATTCCGCATGAACGCTTAGAATCTTTTATTGAAAAAGGGGTGATACAAATTGCACCCATGGCATTTATGCGAGGAAGAACGCTAGACAATGCTTTTGTGATTTTAGATGAAGCGCAAAATACCACCCACGCACAAATGAAAATGTTTTTAACCCGTATGGGGAAAAACGCCAAATTTATGATCACGGGAGATCCAGGACAAATAGATTTACCTCCAAGAGCAGTTTCAGGATTAAAGGAATCTCTTTTAATTTTAAAAGATGTAAAAGGAATTGGGATCATCTATCTAGATGATAAAGATGTGATTCGGCATAAATTAGTCCGTCAGGTGATTGCCGCTTATAAAAAGATAGAAAACGTAGAATAATTATATGTTAATGAATACTACTTTAACTGATACCGATTTTAAATTTCCGAAGCAAAAAAGTGTTTATAAAGGAAAAGTAAGACAAGTCTACGAATTGGAGAATAGCCAAGTGGTGATGATTGCTACAGATAGGCTTTCTGCTTTTGATGTGGTGATGCCAAAGGGAATTCCGTACAAAGGACAAATTCTGAACCAAATTGCGACCAAGATGATGAAAGCTACGGAAGATATTGTTCCCAATTGGCTCGAAGCAACTCCAGATCCTAATGTGGCGGTAGGTAAAATGTGCGAACCTTTTAAAGTAGAAATGGTGATTCGTGGTTATTTGGCAGGACACGCTGCTAGAGAATACAAAGCTGGGAAACGCGAAATTTGCGGAGTTTCCTTAGCGGAAGGATTAAAGGAAAACGATCAATTACCACATCCTATTATTACACCAGCCACCAAGGCAGAGCAAGGCGATCACGATGAGGATATTTCTAAAGAAGACATTCTTAAGCGAGGAATCGTTTCTGAAAGTGATTATGAACAGTTAGAAAAATATACGAAAGCACTTTTTCAACGAGGTAGTGAAATTGCCGCTTCTCGCGGATTGATTCTCGTAGACACTAAATATGAGTTCGGAAAAACGAAAGACGGAGAAATTGTTTTGATAGATGAAATTCATACGCCAGATTCTTCCCGTTATTTTTATGCGGAAGACTATCAAGAAAGACAAGAAAAGGGAGAGAAACAAAAGCAACTTTCTAAAGAGTTTGTAAGACAGTGGCTTATAGAGAACGATTTTCAAGGATTAGAAGGTCAAAAGCTTCCCGAAATGAGTGATGACTATATCACATCAGTTTCTGAGCGTTACATCGAATTGTACGAAAACATCACCGGAGAAAATTTTGTAAAAGCAGACATCTCTAATATTAAGCAACGAATTGAAGAAAATGTCTTGGCTTATTTGGGTAGATAATATTGCTATTCTCAAACTGATTGTACCAGAAGTGAAAGAATAATTTTAAAAAAAATTACGAATTATTAATTAGTTATAAATAGGTCTTGGTTCTTTTTCAAAAAACAATGATGATGTACAGAGAAATAATATTAAGTTCTCGACCAATAGAATATAGCCAACATAATCCCAAATGGTTGTCGGCAAAAAGACAAGTCTTAAAGTTGAGAGAACGAGACCTTAAAATGGGAAAAAAAACTCATTCCCTTTAAGAAAATTGAGCATCCTTTTTTTATGAATACAAAAACCTTGGCTTCTTTGAATGGTTCTCTATATTTGGATTTAATTTTGAAGGCAATTATTATCAGATAGGAGTAAGTGCAAAAGAAAAGGAGGCATTAAAAGCTATTTTTCCGGAAGCAGAATCAGAAAGAGTATCTCCAAAATCGAAAGATTATGTATTTCTACTCTTTGTTTTAGCAGTATTAACGCTACTGGTCTATCTCATAATTTTCAGACTCTTGCTCTAAGCTTTCACTTTGAGTTGAGAAAGTGAAATAAAAGAGTGTATTTGCAAAAACATAAGAAACGATTTTCAGAAAAATTACTAGCCTTTAAAATTATAAATATAACCTAGACCAAACTCGTTAAAATCAGCTTGTCCCAGATTCGCATTGTTACTTGCAAATAAGTAGAAATTATGAACAGGGTTTGTATCTACTCCAGTAAAGTAATATTTTGCTCCCAATCTAGTAGAAATTAACTTTTTGATTTTGTACTTGGAGTTGTATTCTCCCAAAACCCATCCTTCTGGTATTTCTTGCGGAGTATCTTGCCAGCCTTCATTTATACGCCAATCAATGCCATAAGAAGGTTTATGTAAATTGACTCCTATTTGAGCAAATAGACCTATGTGATTTAAAAGAATCACTTCCCCTGTAATAAAAACACCAAAGGCAGATGCATTTAATGCAGGATGGTTTTTTAAGGATTCAAATTCTTCTTCACCTTGTACCAAAGACTCGTTATTGCGAATGTAATCGTAATAATGTCGATAAAAATGGTAAAAAACTCCAACACCGATTCTATAGGTGTTGTTTATTTTTTTTCCTACACCCAACCTTAAGGCATATACATTTTTAGGTTGATTAAAACTGAGCGAAAGCGAATTTTCTCCCCATCCCGTTTCCAGCATCAAATAATAATTTTGAGAAGATTTAAAGCTAGGATGCGTTAAAATTTTTGAAGGACGCTCTTCCTTATGAAAATTGAAATTTGCGTTCAAACTGCCTAAAAAAGAATTGTAACCATTGTTGGGTAATTTTTTATGACCATTAGATTGATGGGAAAATCCTAAACCCAAGCGTAAATTTGTAGTAGGGCTTTGCAGAATAGGATAGTAGAAAAAAAGATCAAAAGCCCAGCTGAAATTAGTAGAAACAGCATGGTTAAGAGAATTGTTCTCTTCGTCAAATTTTTTATTGAAATAAGAAGTTCCCAGGCCTACTCTAAGACTTAAAGGATTTTTTTTCTTGGGAAATAAAGGCATCTCTACATAAGGTAGTATAGAAAATTGATATCCCAAAACATCGCGATTTCCCATATCTTTAATTCCGAGTCGAATTCCGGTTTTAGGATAGTTAAGTCGATATGCCCATTCGCTTTTACTCTTTAAATGTTTTTTTCCAAGACCTAGAGATAATCCAGTATGCAAGGAAGCACTAGGAAAAAACTCATTGGAAGGTGCTGTTTTTCCAAAAAGAACTTCGGAAGAGATGTAATGATTTTTCCAAGAGTTTTCTTCTTCTTGAGAAAATCCCAATTGCGTAAAAAAAAATAGGATTAGCGTGAAGTTTTGAAATGAAGAATAAAAGAACGAATTCCTACTAGGTAGTATTTTACTCATAGATGAAATTATAGATAAAACGGAATGCGATTTCTACAAATAAAAAGAATTTTAAGAATATAGAGCTTAATTCTTAAAATCAATTTCAAAACTCTTCATAAGATCGAGTAAAACTTCCTCTGTTTTAGAAAGCTGGTTTTTTCTAGCAGTAGTATTTTTATCTACTTTATCAAAGTACTTAGAAATACTTCCGTCAAGATATTTTTCTGGAATAATGGGATGCACGTAATATTCTTTGCAAACACTCTTCGTATTTCCTAGAGCTTCGGCAGTCTCTTTGTAAGCGAGGTTTAAATTTTTTTGCTGTTGCTTTTCCTCTTCTGCAAGACCAAGATCTCTTAAAGTCTCAAAAAATATTTTAGTCGCAGCCCAGGTTCTAAAATCTTTAGCCGAATAAAAATCACCACAACTTTCTTGAATGTATTCATTCACCATGGTGCTGTCAATCACTTGCTTTTGCCCGTCGTCATCATAATATTTAAAAAGTTCCCAGCCAGAAATTTCTTCGCAGTTTTGTACCAGTTCAATTAGCTTCTTGTCGGTGATATCAATTTGATGCTCTTTTCCTTTTTTACCAATAAAATCAAACCTAAGAATATCTTTACTTATATGTACGTGTTTAGATCTTAATGTAGAAAGACCGTAAGTTTGGTTCTTTTTGGCGTAATAGTGATTGCCAATTCTAATGTGAGTTTCTTCCATAAGACGAATCACCAAAGCCAACACCTTTTCTTTTGGCATTCCCTTCTTTTTTAAATCGCTATCAATTTGTTTTCTGATTTTTGGAAGTTGCTGTCCAAAAGCTGCAATCTTATAAAATTTGGTTTGATTTTTAAACGTGTTCCAAGTTTCATGATAGAGGTACACTTTTCGGTCTTTATCATCTCGACCCACTACTTGCAGATGTCCGTTTTTTAGCGGAGTGATACGAACGTCTTTCCAATTGGGAGGAATCACCAAAGCTTTAATACGCGCTTTTTCCTTATCGGAAGAAATGGTATTTCCTTTTTTGTCTTTGTAATAAAAGCCTTTTCCCGCTTTATGCCTACTTATGCTGAGGTCTTCGTCTGAAACATAACGTAGTTGAGCCAGATTGGTAAACTCTTCTGGTTCTTGAATAATCTTTTTTAATTGTTGAGGGGATAGTCGCACGATTCAGTTTATTTATGCACTGAATTTAGAGCTAAAAACTAAAGCAAACTGATAATAAAAAGTGAAATTTTTCTTTATGGAATACTATTTATGATAGTTTAATGAATTGTTGCATAAAAAAAGCCTCTTAAAAATATCAAGAGGCTTAAATTTTGGTTAATTATCTTTCACTAAGAAATGAAATGAAATCAATTCCGCGAAAGCGTAAGTTTAATCAAAATAGCTAAACGTATCTCCGTCTTTAATTTGAAGAAGGCTTTCATAAATAAGCTTAATCACATTTTCTACATCGTCTTGATGCACCATTTCTACCGTGGTATGCATATACCGAAGCGGCAAAGAAATAAGCGTTGAAGCTACACCTCCATTGCTATAGGCAAAAGCATCTGTATCTGTCCCCGTCGCTCTACTAGCTGCAGCGCGTTGAAACGGAATTTTATTATTCTCTGCAGTATTAATAATCATTTCACGCAAATTATTTTGTACGGCAGGAGCGTAGCAAATTACAGGACCGGCACCAATTTTGGTGTCACCTTCTTTTTCTTTACTAATCATTGGGGTAGAAGTATCGTGAGTTACATCGGTCACAATGGCGATATTGGGTTTAATGGTTTGGGTAATCATTTCGGCACCGCGAAGACCAATCTCCTCCTGTACAGAATTGGTGATGTATAAACCAAAATCTAACTCTTTCTTATTTTCTTTTAAAAGACGAGCCACTTCAGCAATCATAAAACCGCCCATTCTATTGTCTAATGCTCTACATACAAACTTGTCTTTATTCAGAATAAAAAACTCGTCTGGATAAGTGATTACGCAACCTACGTGTACGCCCAATTTTTCAACTTCTTCTTTGGTTTCGCAACCTACATCTATGGTGATGTTCTCTATTTTAGGATGCTCTTCCTTACTTTTATCTCTAGTATGAATTGCTGGCCAGCCAAAAACTCCATCTACAATTCCGTTTTTGGTATGAATGTTTACGCGTTTAGAAGCAGCAATCATATGGTCACTTCCCCCGTTTCTAATCACGTGGATAAGACCGTTATCAGTAATATAATTCACATACCATGAAATTTCATCGGCGTGTCCTTCTATAACGACTTTAAATTTAGCATTTGGATTAATAACTCCCACCGCGCTTCCGTAAGTGTCGGTGATAAATTCATCTACATACGGTTTTAAGTACTCCATCCATATTTTCTGTCCTCCCGATTCGTACCCGGTTGGAGCGGCGTTATTTAAATATTTTTCTAAAAAAGTAAGTGACTTTTTATTAAGGATACTATTTTTGCTCATAACTGAAATTTTACATTTTCACGAAAATAGCAATAAATAAAATCCTAACGCTTGAAGCGGAATTAATTTTGGAATGATTTTAGCTATTCATTAGGTATAAAAATAACATGTTGAAGCATCTTGCTATTCTATATATCTTCTTCCTCTCTTTTGTGCTTCAGGCGCAACAGAAGAATAGAGTGTTTTTAAATGACACTTCTAAAGCGCATGTTTTAGTAACATCTCCTGGTTTGTACATGGTAAAAGATGATTCCCTTGCTGTTGAAGCGGTGAATCTCGATGAGGTTCTTCTGTTAGGACCTTTTAAATTTAAAAGTAGAGCAGAGCGAAGAACTTATTTAATTTTACACAGAAAAACGAAAAAGGTATGGCCCTACGCGGTCTTAGCCTCGGAAAGGTTGACCGAACTTAATGAACGTCTTAATTCTATTGAAAGTAAGTACAAGAAAAAAAAGTACACGAAAATTGTTCAAAAATATATTGAAGATGAATTTTCTGAAGAATTAAAAAAACTCACTAAAACGGAAGGACAAATCTTGGTAAAACTTATGTACCGCCAAACTGGAGAAACTACCTTTAATGTGATAAAAGAATTAAGAAGCGGGTGGAATGCCTTTTGGTACAATACTACAGCAAGTCTTTTTAATATTTCTCTAAAAGAAACTTACGATCCTTTACTTGTGAGGGAGGACTATTATATAGAGCATATTTTAAGAAGGAGTTTTCAGAAAAATGAATTGGATCGCAGTGAGCCGATCATTGCTATAGATTTCTCTGCAAGTATGAAACGCTGGAATTAATTTCTCAAGTCCAGTTCTATTGCTATTCTTTAAAGCATTATTAGATCTAGACATATTTTATAACTGGTCGGTTGAATATCTGGTAAAATAGGAGAGTGTTGAAATCTAAAAAGTTCTTTAAATAGGTATCTTGTTCTCTTTGAAAATTATTCTGTATATTGGGAATGGGACATATTTTAAATATAATATAACAGTCGTTGTTTGTTCATATGTTGTAATTAAGTTTTGATTCTTTAACAAACAATAATGATATAACAAAATTATTTATTGACTAAAAAATGGTAGAAGCACGATGATTTTTTCTCTACACTAGCTCTAAATCATCTCTATTGTATTTCCATTGTATTTATTTTCAGTGCTTTGAAAAAAATATAAAATAAATCTAAGATTTTTTTTGTTAGAAAGGAATAAAAGGTTGTATATTTGCACCCCGCTTTGGC
>NZ_JAVRBG010000021.1:0-18471 GCF_031845265.1 Mesonia ostreae
TAAATTTGACAACTTCCCAAAAAATAAAATAAGTAGTAAAATTTAAAAATCTGGCTTGTGCTTAATCCGAAAATAATTTCCTAATTTGCACGCTACGAGCCATATACAAAACCGTTGGCATTAATGCGGAGCCATCGCAAAACCGCATAATTTATATTCTAAGAAGCAAATTATCAAACAAGATAAAAAAAGTAAATCGCAAAACTTTGAGAAACTAAAAAAGAGAATTTAAAGGTAAATAACAACACAAACTGTTCTTCTCTTTGCCAAAAGAAAAATCAGGTTTCCAAAACAAAAAAGGAACTAAAAAGCAAAAGAATTTAGCTAGTTTGCGCAAACTGAAACCAATCGCGATCGTAAAATTAGAGATTCTAAGAAAATTCAGAATAAAATTAGAATATGATTTTTAGCTTGTTAATGAAATCGTTGTAGAGATTTTGCCAATAATTGTAATTCCAGTTTAGTAAGAAAAAAATGATCAAGTATTACGGGAAAAAAGCCTAAATTTTCGGACTAAACAAATAGAAATTCTAAGAAAATTATAATTAAAAAAGAAAATAAAAGCACTAAAGCCAACACCGTATAAAAATCATTGCTTAAATTAGTGCTTAAATTATGGTTGTTGCGTTTTTGCTAGCTGCTGATTTTCCGTTGGAAAATCCTCGCACACAAACCCGCAACAATTCTTATACAAAAACGTTAGCACACATTTAAAAAAATCTCGAAATGATTAAAACTTACTTCACAACAATTCTACTTTTTGCTTCGGCTCTTTGTTTTGGACAAAATTACATTCAGGTAAATCAAACAGCTTACCAACAAAACAATTTTCAAATCAATAATTACGGACTGAATAATGTCGCAAATGCAATGATTGATTTTACAAACGCTTGGGAAGATGAAAAACGTAAGACAAGAGCGATAAGTAGAACGAAAGCCCAACTTGAAATAGTAAGAAATCAATACAATGACAGAACTGATTTTCCTCAAATTGTGGATGGGTGGCATTTGGTTAAAATAACTGATAATTTCAATTACTGCTCTGATGCAAAAGCTTTTGTAAGTGACGGCAGAATTGAAGAAATAGTAATTAATAACTATTACGGACATTCTGTAGATTTCAACACAATGACACCAATAAAAGATGCAAAAGCTGTGATAAATTGGCAATTACCGAATCGTGGAACGGACACGGCAGAAGTTTACTTTGTTTATGATTTAAACGGACCAAACTTAACGAATGAACCTCAAAAACCCGGATTTATAACATTTTGGTCTGACCATCGTAAAGCTAAAACAATTGAAGTCTGGATTGATCGAGTCAAGGTTGGTCAATTGAGCAAAGAAATTGAAAATGCGGAATGTTTTGCAGATGGCGGATTGAGTTTACAATTTAAACCAGGTGTTTATGAATTCAAAGCGGCCGCACACGGCTCAATGGATTGGCGCGGAACTTTTGAAATCAAAGAAGATCAATGCTATACTTATTTAATGAATAGAAATAATACTAACTGATAAAAAACGTGTGCTAACAACGTATATAGCTCATAGCTGGGCAGTTGCTTAATCGAAGTTCAGGCATATTTGCGAAGTCCGCCAAATTTTTTAATTTGGCTTATTAAAAAGAAAAGATAATAAGAAAATTAAAAAATTCGGCTCTTGCTCATCCGAATAATTATCTCTAATTTATACGCTACGAGCCATATACAAAACCGTTGTGCAACATTTATCAAAAAAAAAACTAACATTAGAAAAAAAATAAACTGAATGAAAAAAATTTTAATTGCAATGATTTTGTGCGGAATGACATTAACCGCTAATTCTCAAACTGCAAGTGTAGAAAAGTCTACTTATGGAATTCAAACTGGATTTTTAGGAATTTGGGGGCACAACGAATCGAAACTAACGAATACAATAGCATTGCGAACGGAAATCGGATTTGACAGCGGTATTTGGGGTGGAGATTTCTATGATGGAACTGGATTTTTAATGACGCCTGTAATTACTCTCGAACCAAGATTTTATTACAATTTGAATAAAAGAATAAAGAAGTCACATAGAATTGATGGAAATAGTGGAAATTTTATTTCAATTAAAACAAGTTATCACCCCGACTGGTTTGTAATATCAAATACTGATAATGTAAGTGTAATTAGTGATATCTCAATTATTCCAACTTGGGGAATTAAAAGAAATGTTGGAAAACATTTTACCTACGAAACCGGAATTGGAATTGGTTACAGATATATCTTTGCGAAACAAGCAGGCTTTTTAGAAAATGAAAGCGAAGCAGCTCTAAATTTACATTTGAGAATTGGATATAGATTTTAGACTGAATAAAAAACGTTGCACAACAACGTATAACAGCAATTGCTACGGATTTATCCTACGGACAAATCCTTGCCTGCTCAATATTTCAGTATTTTACTTATCTTAGCTTTAAACCACGCAACTGACGGTTATACAAACTCGTTGCCCACAAGCTAAAATATGAATATAGAACAAATCGATCAGGAAATTTCTAAGCAATTAGAATTATTAAAAGAGAAAGTAAAAGTTACAGACTTAAAAGAAATATGTGAGTTTAAATTAACTGAGGCGGAATCCAAAATACCTTGGGAAAATTTGAAGTTTAAAGGTATTTATTTACTTGAAATCAAGAACTCTAATAGGTTTGATACTTTCGAATTATGGATTAATGATTTTAAAAATGAGTGGGAAGGTGAAAACTACAAATATAAATTCACGCCCAACACAAAAAAAATTAGAATAAAAGCGCATAAAGAACTAAAAGAATGGATTCCATTATATATTGGAAAATCAAAAAATATTGACAAAAGAATTCACGGACATATTTACAAAGAACTTCACAAAACAACTTTTGCCTTAAAATTAATGGCAAGGAAAAATTTAATAGATCATACTTTTAGATTAAAGGTTTTGGAAATTAATGTTCATAATTATGATTCAATTGTACCTAAAGTTGAATGGCAACTGCGCAATAGAATAAATCCAATTATTGGGAAACAGTAATAACAAATGGGGATTTTCTTGACAATAATTGCAATATTAATTGCTGGGATAGGACTGTATTTTCAAATAAAAGCTTATCTCAAAAAAAATAGAATTTCTAAATTCCAAGGACGTATAGGTAAAGATGAAAACGATGGATTAAAAACCAGTAAATTATTTGATTTTGTATAAAAAAATGAAGGTAAAATAATTTTTTTGGATATTCATTTTGATAATGATGATAAGTATGAAATAGACAAAGAAGGAATTTTCCGTTTTTCATACTTTTATGATTGTAAAGAAAAACTCAATGGAGGTTATGAATACTTAATCAAAGTCAATGATAGTGATGATTTTTTCTACGATAATAGATGGAGTTCAAGAAGATTGAAAGGATATTTTAAAGTAATTGGTTTTTCAGGACCTCAAATGGGTTGGTTTTCGACTATTATGAAGCCAGTAAATATTGAATCAGTTTAAGTAAATAGTTTAATAAAAAGCCAGTGGGCAACACCGTATATAACAAATAGCTACATCTTTTCCTAACCGAAGATTTTGGTATATTTGGTAAACCGCCAAATCTTTTGATTTGGCTTTTTGAAAATAAAGGTAAAATCAAAATACAAAAGTTTTGGCTTGTTGCGAGACTGAAAATTAACTCATAAATTTACGCTACTTGTCATATACAAACACGTTAGCCACCATTATGAAAAAAATTCTGCCATCATTAATATTTTGTGTTTTTGTTTTAATTTCGTGCAATAAATATAGGTTAAGCGATACATCTTGGTTAGTTACAAAATCATATCCAATTCCAGCAGACAACGAAAATTCTATATTAGACGGCACAATTTTCCATTTCAAAAATAATTCAGTTGTTATCAGCGACATTTATCTAAATGAAAGTGAAGATTTTAAATTTAAAATTTCAAAAAATCAAATCACAATTGATAATAGTACCAATCTTAAAATTGTTAAAGAATATAGTGATAGCATCATAGTTGATTATAAAAATGAAGCAAGAATTAAACTCATAAAATTACAAGGCCAAAGTGCAGAACTAATTGACTTGAGAACTAACAATTGGAAACTGATGTTTGACAACTCAAAATACTATGAGTTTAACTCTAAGTTGATTTTGACCGATTCAACATTTTTTAAGGAGCCAAATTCCAAGATGGCTTTGAAGAAAAATTTAAATAAAGATAGATTCGACAGGTTAGTAGAGAAATGGAACTTCAAAAATATTAATGGAAGCTACGTTTTTGCAATTACTAATGGTCAAGCTTTTGATAGTTTCTTTAAAGTTAGTGGCACACCACAAGATTCAATTTTAAATGTAGAATGTTTAAATTGTAACGATATAATTAAGGCTAAATTGATTAAAGAAAAGAATCTTACGGAAATAGAAAGAAATAAGATTTTATCAAAATTATCAGATTCTAAATGGAAAGTTAGCCAAATAATAGATTTAGACACTATATCTGTCTCTAACATAACAGATTCTGGTTTTATTCCTTATAATTCATTAATTGAAAAACAACTGACCTTTGAATTTTTAAATGATAAATCATACTTAATTCAAGGAAAAAAAAGCACCAAAATTTCTGGAAATTGGCGCTTATCATCAAGTGGTAATGAGATAATATTAAGTGATGGTAAATCAGTAAGTGATTATATTGACATTCTATCAATAGAAAATGATTTTATAGAAATCGGTAATCTAAATTGGTTCAGTCTGAATGATAGCTATCAAGAATTAGAAATATATTATAAATTAAGATTGAGAAATAATGGTGGCTAACAACGCATATAAGCAATGCGGGAGTTTGTGCTTAATTAAAAGTTCGGGTATATTTGGGAGACCGCCGAATTTTTACAAATTCGACTTATTGCCAAAAAAATTAATAATCGAAATTTGTAAAAATCAGCTCGTGCTCGACCGAAAGGCTATCGCCTTTCTTCCTCCGCACTGCTCATATGCAAACACGTTGGCTACAATTAAAAAAAATGAAGAAAAACGAAAAAAACTTACTTATTTGGCTTCTTATTTTGGCAATAGTTTTTATTGTTTTAATCAAATTTGTATTAGCGGATATAACCGAAATATTAGATAAAGGAAGTGAGTTTGGAGAGATTATATATAATTTAAGTTTAGCTTATATTTCGAGTTATATATTTTATCAAATTGTAGTAGCAATTCCTCAAAAAAGAAATGAAAAAAACATTCACGAAAGCACAAGTTTTATATCATACGGAATTATTCATAGTGGAAGTAGAATAGTTAAACCAAAAAATCACAGGAAGCCTATTTGGATATTACTGATTCAGCAAATGAAATTAGTGAGTCTGAATTTAAAAACATTTGTAAATCAATTGGTTTATATGATACATTTGACTTCAAATGGACTAAAAGCGAAATCAGTCAAATCACTTACTTGGAGCATTTTAAAAAAACAAGAAAGAAAATAATAGGGAACAAATCTGAATTATTTACTTTTATGCCTCATTTAGAAACTGAACATATTAAGTTAATTAATGAAATTGTTCAAAGTCCATTTATATCTATGGGACATCACTATTTAGAAAATGAAAAAATATTAGATAAGAAAGAAAAATTGGATTTTATGTTTCCAATGCTTTTTGACTTTTACACTAAAATCAGAAAATTAAATAAGTATATGAACGGAATAAAACTGTAGCCAACACCGTATATAATCCATTGCTAGTGCTGGCTTACTTACGAAAATCCTCGCGGATTTTCTATCTGTTTTTTATTTGCTAACTTTCGTGCTTACACACGCAACGTATCATATACAAACACGTTAGCACCAATTTGAAAAAACCGAAATCCATACTTGAAAGATTAGCCTTAAAATGGCGAAAAGATGAATTAGACTATTATTTAGATATAGCTAAATCAAAAGATTTTTACGAATTTGAATTACCTACTTCGACTCGAACCGCTTGGCAAGTCGAAAATCATTATGTTCCAAATGCCAAAGGACCTAAAAGCAAAATTTACAAAAACGAGAAAGGACAGTTTGTGGTTGAAATGGATGAATCGGTTGAACCGACTATTTCACGTTTACAAAGACTTTTCTCTGACTTTAATCTACCGCCAAAAAATACTGATGTTGGAAATGTAATCTTATATAAGTCAGCCAAAATTACTGATTTTATTAGTGGTGACAGTTTATCCGCAAATGGATGGATTTTAAGTGGAAAAGTTAAAAAAATACTCGCTGATTTTAATATTGGAAAACATAGGTTTTATCCAATAATAGTTGAGCATAAAGACAAAAAATATTCGGACTATTTTTATTTACAATTTTCTAATGATGCAACTAAATACGTTGACTACAAAAAATCGACATTTTATAAAAACAAAAAATTAGTTGATTTACCTGAAACAAGAGAAGATATTGAAATCAATTCTCAAAAGGAAATTGATGACAAGACGAAAGAGTTAAGAAAAATAGATAAGTGGTGTAGTATAAAACCAAAAACTATTGCTTTAACGAATAAATTTCCTGCATTTGATTTATTTGAATTTCATCATTTGAATACAATTTCGAAATTTATATCGGATAGATTAAAGGTAAGATTGGAAAGTGAAAACATAACTGGTTATATTGCTAAAGAAACATCAAAAGTTAAAATATAAAAACTGGTGCTAACACCGTGTATAATTAATTGCTTTGGCAAGTGCCTATTTGGAAAATTCCTTCGGAATTTTCTCGGGTTCGTTTTTGTTTACTAAATTAGTTGCTTAACCACGCAACTAACCATACACAAACACGTTGTGTGCAATTTGGCTACGTTACCAAGATTTGGTATATTTGAGTAAAATTATAGTCAAAATGGGAAAAAACACATCAATATCACTCGGAAATCATTTTGAGGATTTTATCAGAGAAGAAGTAAATTCAGGTAGATATGGTTCTGTAAGCGAAGTTATTCGTTCTGCATTACGTTTACTGGAACGCGAAGAAAAAAAAGAAAGAGAATTAATTAAAGCTCTCGAAATCGGAGAAAATAGTGGTTTTATTGAAAATTTTGACCCAAAACAAAACCTGACTGAATTACATCGCAAGCACTTATGAGTAAAAACCAATACCGAATAAGTAAACAAGCGATTGATGATTTAAATGACATTTGGGTTTATACTTTTCACAAATGGTCTAAAGAACAAGCCGACAGATATTACGACTTAATAATCGGAGAGATTGAATTTATAGCGGATAACTATCTGATTGGAAAATCGGCTGAACAAACTCGAAAAAACTATCGAGTAACGAAAATCAAATCACATCTGATTTTTTACAGAAAGGTCGAAAATGAAATTGTTGAAATCGTTAGAATTTTACATCAGAGAATTGATATTAAAAAACGACTGAAATAAAAAAACTGCACACAACAAAGTATATAATTTATTGCTAGTTCTAGCCTACTTACGAAAATCCTCGCGGATTTTCTATTCGGTTTTTATTTGCTAACTTTAGTGCTTAAACCACGCAACAAACCATATACAAACACGTTGTAGCCAATATAAGAAACGCCTATGGGAACTTGGGGAACAGGAATTTCTTCAAACGATATTTACGAAGATATTAATTATGAATTCTTTGAATTATATAATCAAGGAATGGAAGTTTCTGCGATTACTGAAAAGTTAATTCAGGAAAATAAAGAACTGATTGATTCTCACGAAGACCAAAATAATTTTTGGATAACTATCGCAAAATCTCAATGGGAATGTAAATCACTTGACCCAAAAGTTCTTAATCGGATTAAAGATATTGTCGAGTCTGGAAAAGATATTGAATTGTGGAAAGAACTTGACGCTTCACAATCTGACTTGACTAAAAGGCAAAAGGTTTTAGATAGCTTTTTAAAGAAAATATCAAACGAAAAAAAGACATCTCGAAAACGAAAAGTAAAAAAATCACGAAATGCGATTTTCGAAAAAGGAGATTGTTTAATTTTTAAATTAAGTGATGGAGATTATTGTGGAGCTTTCGTGTTGGAATCGGAAAAAGAAACGGAATTCGGACTGAATTTAATTGCTGTAACTGACATTAAACAATCGGAAAAACCAACTGAAAAGGACTTTGAGAATGCAAAACTATTATTTAGACTTGAACAGCAAATAAACAAAGAGTTTAAACCAAAGGAACAGATTAGTTGGTATTATGCTCAACATTTCAAAAAATCGGAAACGGAATTTGAAAAAATTGGGCAATTAAAAGTTAATAAAGATTATCATTCAAATAAAGACCATCAGAGTTTTTCGAATTGGGACAATCTGAAATTATTTCAAGACGAATTCTATTCTGACTTTGAAAATAATAAGTGTAAAAACAAAATTAAATTGAGTAGCTTAAGGAAAAAATACTGGCTACAACAACGTATATAATCCATTGCTAGTACTAGCCTACTTACGAAAATCCTCGCGGATTTTCTATTCGGTTTTTATTTGCTAAATTACGTGCTAAACTACGCAACGTATCATATACAAAACCGTTGCCCACAATATGAAAAAAACGTTATCAATAATAATAATCGTACTGACGATTGGGATTGCCAAAGCTGAAAGTATATTTACAGCTCAATATCCTGATAAGATTATTTACAATGGAAAAGAGTTCGATTTAAACTCAAATCCATTAGAACCATATTTCGAGAAAAATCCTGAAAATCGACCAGAAATGGTATCGACAGCACTTTGGCGTGGATATGTTGGTCATTTTGAGATAATCGAAAACGAATTATATCTAACTGATATGAAAAGACCAGTTGGTTATAGAGATGACGATGGAAATTTTCAAGAAAAATGGGTTTCAATCTACAGAATGTATTTTCCAAGACAGGAAAAAGTAAAAATCGATTGGTTTACTGGAATTCTGATTTTACCACACGGAAAAATGGTGCAATATGTTCATCAAGGTTACGCATCAACGTATAGTAAATACTGGCTTCTCGAAATTGAAAACGGGAAATTTAATGAGGCTCGAAAATATAATAATAAAGAATTTGTAAAGTTTAAAAAACGTCAATTTGAGGTGTTTGAAAAAACAGAAGAATATAAAAAACTGTATGCGGAATTAAAAGAAAACGATGAATACAACGATGATGAATTTATTAAATCTTTTATTTCCGATTTTGTAATAAACTATACGACAAAATTTCTGACTGAATAAAATACTGTGGGCAACACCGTGTATAATTAATGGCTTGGTTCTCGCCTACTTACGAAAATCCTTGCGGATTTTCTATTCAGTTTTTATTTGCTAAATTAGGTGCTTAAACACGCCACTAATCATACACAAAACCGTTGGCAACAAGCTAAAAAAAAATAAAATTATGAAATATTCAATTTATCTACTTTTAATTATTCTTCTTTCATCTTGTTCAGCAAATAAAAATATTGGACAAAATTCACAAACTATTTCTGGTCAAGGATATTACAAGCCAGACCCACCTTTGACCAAATCACTTTTTGATGATAAAAGTGCAACAATTACAGAAGAGAATATTAAGAAAATACTTGACGGAAATTATTCTTTATCAAAAGATTTAAGAGTTTCACTTGTAAAACTCGAAAGTACACAAAGCTTAAGAAATTATTATTGGAATGATGAAGAGTATTTAAAATCTGAACAACAATATTTAGACCTTTTTATCTCGAATTTTGGAAAATCGAATAGAGTAAAGAATGTATCTAAAATTCCAGATTTACTAATTTCAAACAATCCGACTTTTACTAATATAAGAGAAGCTGCGGTTAGAACACAATCTGATATTGTTGTCATATATTCAATCAATAGCGACTTATATTCAAAATATAAATTATTTTCTAAATCGGATTTTAAGGCTTTTGCAACTACTCAACTAATTATTTTAGATGTAAGAACTGGTTTAATTCCATTCTCTACAATCGTAACAAGAGAGTTTCAATCCAAAAGACAAGATAATGAGTTGAACGACAATGAAGCGTCAAACAGAATCAAGAATAAAGCTGTATTGCTAACCATAGAGGAAATTACTAATCGAATAAATAGTTTTCTTGAAGATGAATAAAAGCCAGTTGCCAACAACGTATATATCTCATAGCTAGGTAGTTGATTAATCGGAGGTTCAGGCAAATTTACGAAGTCCGCCAAATTTTTTAATTTGGCTTATTGAAAAGAAAAGGTAATAAGAAAATTAAAAAATTCGGCTCGTGCTTAACCGAATAGTTATCGCTAATTTGCACGCTACGAGCCATATACAAAACCGTTATGTGCAAGCGGAAAGAAACATCGTGCAATAAATGAAGTACAGTAAAAACGACATATTAAAAATGTTGATTTCTCAATATCAATTTGCGATTGAATTTGACCCAGTTGTAATTAAAGGAATGGACTTTAATTATGAAAGTTCAATCTTTGATTGGCGAGATGCTTGCGATTTAATTGAACCTAAAAAGTTGGCGAAAGTTTATCATCAATCTTTTAATCTAAAACGACCAATTTCCGAATTAGAAGATATTTTGATTGACGAAAATAATAGAACTGTTTCCGATTTTTGTGAATACATTTCGGAACACGCAGAAAGACAAAAAATTGAACCAATTCGACTATTAGGACAAAACTGTCAAACAGCTTCAATATTTAAAACTTTAAAGCAAAATTTGAGCAATAATGGAGCTGATACTAATAATATAAAACCGAGTTGCGAAATCAATCCATTTTTTATGAAATATGGTGGTTTATTGGTTGACGAAGTGAACAAAATTGCGCCAGGAACAATATCGGAATTTGACTACAAATCAAATTGGATTTCGAGAATTGGACGGATTATTATGTGGACTGGAATATTGCTTATGATTTTAATTTGGTGGATTTCGAGTTTCCATTGGTCGTTGCTTTTACCTATCGCAATTGGAATTGTGATATTCCAAATTGGAGACAAACAGAAACCTGAAAAATTAAATGCCAGCGGATTTAAAAACTTCCGAGAATTGATTTATGGTATGGAAAAAAGATTGAAAAACGCCAGCACATAACAACGTATATAACTCATAGCTAATCAGTTGCTTATACGAAGTTAAAGCATATTTGGAAAGTCGCCAAATTTCTAAATTTGACGATTTCCAATTAAAAAGATAAATAGTAAAATTTAAAAATCTGGCTTTTGCTTAATTCGAATAAATATCGCTAATTTGCAAGCTACGAGCCATATACAAACTCGTTGGCAACAAGCTGAAAAAAAACCCGTAACACTAACGAAATCCGTCTTTAAAAGAAATAATAATGAACAAAATATTACTAACAATATTAGGAATTTTATTAATAATATCCTGTAAACAAAAACCAAATACAGCAAAAGAAATTGCAGACAATCAACCAATAAAGGACAGTCTAACATTAGGAATCAAAAACTTAAATAAAGACTATTTCAACGGATTAGGAGTTGCAATAGTTGATTCCACAGGAATTTTATACGAAAAAGGAATTGGATTTGCTGATATAAAATCAAAAAAACCTTATACTATAAATACTATTCAACCAATAGCTTCTGTTTCCAAAACATTTATTGGAATCTCATTAATGAAAGCACAAGAAAAAGGACTTTTAAATTTAGATGACCCAATAAATAAATATCTTCCCTTTGAAGTCCAAAACCCTAATTTTCCAAACGAACCAATTACAATTAGACAATTGGCTACTCATACTTCAACAATAATTGATACTGAAAATTATATGAGTAAGTCGTATGTTCTGAAAGACAAAATAGATAGCACAATTACCAAGAATGAAAATATACCTCAAAGTTTCAATCCAAGTGATACCAAAATTCCTTTATCCGAATTTTTAAAAAACTATTTATCCAAGGACGGTAAATGGTATAACAAAAGTGCTTTTTCAAAAAACAAACCTGGACAATTATATGAATACACAAATGTTGGAGCCACATTAGCTGCATACATTATTGAAATTGCTTTAAACCAATCCTATTCAGATTTTACGACCGAATACATTCTAAAACCATTAGAAATGAAAAATTCGGGCTGGAATTATAATGATGTTATTTTTGACAACGTTTCAACGCTTTATTCCGATACCAAAACAGAAGTTCCTTATTATTCTTTAATTACTTATCCTGATGGTGGCTTTTTAACTACAATTAATGATTTAAGCAAATACCTTAATGAATTAATAAAAGGATATTCTGGAAGTGGAAAAATACTTTCAAAAAACAGTTATAATGAGTTATTTAAACCGCAATTAAAAGAAGAGAATTTCGCGGAAAGAAACACTAATAATCCTTATAATGATGAATATAATTTAGGAATATTTATGGGTATTTCTGCTATGAATAATTTTGGACACACAGGAGGCGACCCTGGAGTTTCATCAATAATGTTTTTCAATCCAAAGGAAAGAACAGGCAGGGTTTTATTGATAAATACAAATATCAACAACCAAGAAGAAGTTAATGCTTATTATGGAATATTTAATAAATTAGAAGAGTATTCAAAAAAACTAACCGAGTAAAAAGCCAGTTGCCAACAACGTATATAGCTCATAGCTAATTAGTTGCTTAAACAAAGTTAAGGCATATTTATGAAGTCGCCAAATTTTTAAATTTGGCTTATTGGAAAGAAAAGGTAATAAGAAAATTAAAAAATTCGGCTCGTGCTTAACCGAATAGTTATCGCTAATTTGCACGCTACGAGCCATATACAAGACCGTTGTGGTGCATTTAAGAGAAACATTGTGAGTTTAAAAGAAAAGTTAGAGAAAATAGATTCTGAAATTGAAAACGGCTTGAAATTTAAAGCGTCTGACAGATTGCGGAATTTAATTCAGGAAAATCCAAACGAAACTCAATTGTGGAATAAACTGGCTGAATTATACTATGAAAGCGGATTTTTGGACTCTGCTGGAAAATATTGGATTCTGACTGAACCAACTGAAGACCGAATCAAAAAAAGTGTTGAGATTTATGTAAAATCAGTAAATTATTCTGGATATCAAATTTTGCAAGAAATTGTATTTCGTGGAGATAAATCCAAACTTTCGGAATTTGCTCAAAACAAATTGACAGAATTAGAAGCCGATAGTAAAAAGAAAGCTGATTATGTTCCGAAATTTAGCCCAAAAAAAATAAACGGAAAAACAAAAATTCTGAATACAAAAGAACTTTTAAAGATAAACTTGGAGAATGGACATTATTTGGAATTGTTGCTTCAATCGTAATTCTGATTATAATCGGATTTGTAACTGTAATTAAATGGATATTCTAAAAATAAAAAACGACACCACAACAACGTGTATAGCTCATTGCGGCTGAATTCCTAATCGGAATTCATTGCAATTTGCTATCTTTCGGTTACGGCGGAAAATCATAGCTGATTTTCCGCAACGAGCCATACACAAAACCGTTACAAGCAAGTAAAAAAACATCCTACAAAAAAAATAGATGGAAGAAACTTCAAAATCCGAAAGAGAAGAAATTCTAAATAATGCAATTAATGAATCTGAATTATCAGACTTAAAGCAACACGCAGATAAAATGATTAGAGGTTTTGAAAACTTCAATTCATTTTCCTCGAATAGAGCAGTTTGGGAACTAGTGCAAAACGCTTGTGATTTATCGGAAAATTGTGAAATTATTATTGATTACCGAAATAATGGCTTTTCCTTTACACATAATGGTTCACCGTTTAACACGAAATCTTTTATCTCATTAATAAAACAAGTGAGTGGAAAGTATGGAGATGAATCAGAACTTCCTGAGGTAGGAAAATATGGAACAGGTTTTTTAACAACTCATACTTTTGGACGAAAATTTGAAATTAACTCTGTTTTAAAAGCAAAAGAAACATATTTTGAGATTAAGAATTTCTTAATAGACAGAAGTCCTAGAGAATGGAAAGAACTTAGCCAAAATATTAAAAATCAAAAAGAAAAAGTTTATAACATAATAAGAGATGGTGTTATTTTACCAAATCACACCAATAAAACAACTTTTATTTTTAAACCAGAAAGTTCCCAAGAACAAAAATACATTGAAGAATCAAGCAAAGATTTAGAAGACTATATCCCGATAGTTTTAACAATCAATGATAGGCTTAACAAAGTTGAAATAGTAAAAGATAATAAACAGACTTTTTTTGAAAGAACATCAAAAACAAAAGTTCCTAACCATCAAGGAGTCAATCTTTTTAAAACAACAATTAAATTAAACGGGAACAATAAAATTGTCTATTCAATTATTGATGAAACCGACCAAATTGAAATTATTTTACCAATAAATGAAGATTTAGAACTATATACGTTTCCAGAACGAATAGCTCGTTTATTTTTATATTATCCTTTAATTGGTTCAGAGGATTTTGGTCTAAACTTTATTATAAACTGCAAACAATTCTTACCTACCGAACCACGAGATGGTATTCATTTGAAGAGTAATAAGGACCAAGTTCAAGAACAAGAGCAAGAAAATACTAGACTAATTGAAAAGGCATCCAAATTAATCTTTGATTTTCTAAAAAGTAATATTCTAAAGGTCTCAAATCCTTTATTATATGCTAAAATAAATTTTAAAAGAGATTCTGAGAATACGCTCTTAAACGAGTATTTTGAAGGTTTACAATCTTTATGGACAGCAGAATTTAAAGCATTACCAATTGTTGAAACATTAACTGGTTTTAAACCAGTTAATGAAGTTTGTTTTTTTGAACAAGAAATTTTAGATAATGGAAATTGTTTTGATGAAATTTACGAGATAACTTCAAAATTTAAGGACAATTTACCTATTAGGTCATCAGTTCAAATGTGGAGTGAGTATGCGAACGAATGGACAAACGAAAGTTTAATGTTTGTAGGACATAAAAATATTGTTGAATATATCTCAGAACAAGAATTATCTATTTTTAATAAACCAACACTAATAAATTATTACAAACATTTAATTAGTATCGAGAAAACAAAATATTTTTCAGAACTGACTTTACTTCCAAATTTAGATGGTCAATTTCGTTTTCTAGCACCTTTAATTACGCCTAAAGACTTAAATGAAACATTAATCAATATTGGTAAAAAATTAATCCCTAATTCAATTGAAAAGTTAATTCATCCGGATTTCCATTTTGACTTTCATTTTGAACCATTTAATAGAAAAAGTTTCTCAAATAGCGTAAAGACAATTTTAGATGAATTGCAAACCAATTCAAAAATTTGTTTTCCTGAATCAGCGGAATTAGATGATTATAATGAAATAGATACCTCAATTGAAAAAATTGATTTTTCTTTTTTCAAGAACCTAATTAAATATTGTAAACTAAGTAACAACATTAATTCACAGAGTAAACCTATTAATCTTACTAAAATTATTAGCAATTATTATAAGCTAGATGACAACCTCATAGAATTAAATAACCTTAGCAATTTAGAAGATAATCTTGATATTAGGTCAGCACGTAAAATATTAGCTCAAGCGTTTTGCAATTTATTACAATTTCATAATACGGTTTGGGTTGAAAAAAACATCCAATTTTTACTAGATATTGCAAATTGTAACGAAGATAGTTTAAAGGAAGTCTTTTCAAATTCAAAAATATTTCCAAATCAAATAAATCAGTTAAAATCCATCAATGAATTAAAACGTGATTTAGAAATTTTGACAGAAATTAAAGATTTATACAACAAAGTAAATGATGAAGAGATTAGAGAAGATTTAGTTTATAAAGAATTCAATAGTTTCATAGCAGAAGATAGATTTATCACAACTAAATACCTTACAACACAAATTGAAGAAACCTTTTTCAATACAGACATAAGAGATATTAACGAACACCCTTTCAAAGAAGAAATACTTAGTATAATTTCAAAATTAGGTAAGAAAGAATATGCCGAATTGTTCCCAAGACTAGATGACAAGAAAGCTAATTTAATGCTAGAAATAGTTACAAATGAAAATACAAAAGATGATATTTTTTCAATAGTAACTCTAAAAGAATCTCAATTAAAAAGTCTTGGGAAATTAGTGCAAGAATCCAACTTTGAAGATATACTTAATGTCGCTAATACATTAATCCAACAACAAATTGAAAATAAATCAGACTTTCGACATAAATATGAAATAGGAACAAATATAGAAAGACTTATTCGAGAAAAATTATCATTTGAATTACAAGAAAGAGTCACTTTCGAGAATAGCAAAGAAATAGAAACATCAGATATTCAAGGCGGACAAGATATTGTCATTATTATTGATGGTAAACCAATATATTTTATCGAAGTTAAATCAAGATGGAATTCTGTTAGTTCGGTATCAATGAGTAAACTTCAACTTCAAAGAGCAGTTGAGGAAAACGAAAACTACGCACTCTGCTCCGTGGATATAACTCGATATTCAGGTACAAATGATAAATACCACTTACCTATTGAAGAAGTATTGCCACTTACAAAGTTTGTAACCAACATAGGAAATACAATTAAACCTCTAATTGCGGAAAATTTAAGTGCGGAAAAAAATCAAACGGATTCAATTCATTTGATAGATTATAGAGGAATAATACCACAAGAAATAATAAAAAAAGGAACTGACTTTTCTGAATTTGTTAATACTTTAATTGTAATAATTAATAAAAATACTAAAGAGGTTAAACTAAACGGAATAGAAAATACCAGCTTGTAACAATGTATATAAAAAATAGGCAAAAAAGTAATAAATTCAAGGCTTTTAGCTCGTATCAAACTTTGTGCTTAAACGAAAGTTTTGTGCTTCGAAATCGCCTACTTTTCATATACTAACCGTTGGCATTAATTAAAAACAAAAAATAAATGGGAAAAAAATTAACTGTGTTTATGATTGACGGAACAGCTTATGGTCCAAGGTTAAGCGAAATTGGAAATTGGGTTGGAAAAGCAATTTATAGCCCAAGAGCTTCCATAAACAAAATTATGAACAGAAGTGAATTTGACAATCCAGGAATATATTGTTTAAAAGGAGACCCAACCGATGATGCATATGATGAAAAAATATACATTGGGGAAGCTGAAAATATAAAAGCAAGATTAAAACAACATTTAAGCGATCCAAATAAGGATTTTAAAGAACTAATATTTTTTGTCAGTAAAGATGAGCTTTTAACAAAAACCCAAATTCGATATTTAGAATCTCGATTAGTTCAATTAGCAATAGAAGCTAAAACAGCCCAAATTGACAATGGAAACTCCCCAAGTTTACCAACTCTTCACGAAGCTGATATTTCTGATATGGAGTATTTTTTGGAACAAATAAAACTAATTTTACCAGTAATGGGTTTTAAATTTTTAATTTCTTCAACTGCGAAACAAGAAAAAATTGAAAATAGAGAAACAGACAATTTTGTTCACGAAACATATTTTATAAGAACGAATTCCTTTAAAGCTTCTATGAAAGAAACCGATCAAGGTTATATTATTTTAAAAGGTAGTGAAGCAAAGAAGAAATTATCAAATTCTTGCACAGAAACTTATAGAAACCTTAGAAGGAAATTATTGGAAACAAACATTTTAGTAGAATTCGATGATAAGTTAATTTTTGCAGAAGACGCTGTTTTCAATAGTCCAAGTGCAGCTTCAAATATGGTTTTAGGTCGTAATTCGAATGGATTTACAGAATGGATAAGTGAAAAAGGGAAATCATTTAGAGAAGTACAAGAAATAATAAATAACTAATGCCAACACCGTATATAGCTCATAGCTTAGCAATTGCTTATTCCAAAGTTTTGGCGTGTTTGGAAAGTCGCCAAATTTTAAATTTGACAACTTTCCAATAAAAAATAAGTAGTAAAATTTAAAATTTGGCTTGTTCTCAAACCGAAAAATAATCGCTAATTTAGACGCTACGAGCCATATACAAAACAGTTGCCAGTTATGGTAAAAAACAACATCCCTCCTATTATCTTTAGGGCTTTGAACAAGTTATTTCCTTTTATTATCTAACCGATTTTAAAATTGTAGTGAAAAATAATTATCTGTGAAAAGTAAAAAACATTGCGGATTAATTAATTTGGATTTTTAAGACAAATTGTGCAAAACGATATAAATCAAATTTCAGATGGAACACAAATCAT
The DNA here is from genome assembly GCF_031845265.1 of Mesonia ostreae. Taxonomy (NCBI): domain Bacteria; kingdom Pseudomonadati; phylum Bacteroidota; class Flavobacteriia; order Flavobacteriales; family Flavobacteriaceae; genus Mesonia; species Mesonia ostreae. The sequence continues at coordinate 18,128 of NZ_JAVRBG010000021.1, forward strand.
ATCGCAAATTAAAAAAGGCAAACGCAGCTTTTAAAATGATCATTAAGCTTTAAAAGTCAGTTAGTTTAAAAAAAAACGACAAATTAAACGCAAAAAGCAGAACGTTAATAGCTGGGCGGGCTGCAAAGAGTTTTGCAAACACTTTTTGCTAATAAACGGTAAAAGCAAAATAAAAAAAGTTTAGCTTTTTCATTTTTGCGTTATTTTAAAAGCAGAAACGGATATTTACTCGGGTTCTTAAAAACTGGGCGATATAACCACAACAGGCAACAAAGAACTGAGGTAAAAACCAACTCTTTTCTACATTAAATTTGAGACATACATTACCTGTGTCAAAATCTTTG
>NZ_JAVRBG010000022.1:0-18248 GCF_031845265.1 Mesonia ostreae
AATTTTGATACACCATTAGAAATGATGGAAAAACTTTTGTTTAACTCAAAAGTTGCGTTTATTACTTGAATCTAGCCTTTGAAAAAGGCTACTTTATTATTAATCTTGCTAAGTTTAAGTATTTCTCCTTTTTCTTTTGCTCAAGAGCGGGAAAAACTAGACTCGGTTTTTATAAATAATAAAGACCTTTTGGCTAGAGAGGTTATTTTAAAGTTCAAGAAAAAGATTGCGGAAAATTATTTTGTAGATACCATTAGCTTAACCATAAAAAAAGAATTTATACAAAAATTAAGCTACTTAGATTTTGAAATAGAACCCAAGAAACTAAAACTTGTTCCCAAAAATAGACGCGAAGAATTTAAAAAAGAAATAGATAGATTCGCTAATAAAACTAAAAACTCCAATTCTACATCTAGTTTTGAAAGTACTTTTGCTTTTCAACAAAAAAGCCTTGAGAAAGCTTCTATAAAATCTATTTCAGCTCCTAAAATTACCTCGGCAGAGGTTAAATTGAGAGATTTCCCAAAATTAATTGAAGAGTTTGAAACTATTCTTTCCAAATACATTGATAAAGAAGATCATTTCACGATCAAAACAGGTGTCTTCCCTATTGATAGAGATTTAGCAATTAACGATAAAAGCCTAAGTTACGAAAATGAATCCCAACATGCTTTAAATACGTACTCTTGGCCAAAAGAAAAAATAATTAACCCAGGGCTTATGCCTTTTTTATCTCATGAAGAAGCCTATGATTATAAAATAAAAAAAACATTCTTCTATCAAGAACAGAAAGCTTACAAAATTAATTTTAAGCCCAAAAAGAACAGAGCGAAACTTACGGGTTTCTGTATTATTTCTACTGAAGATTTTGCACTGCTCAGAGCAAAATATGAATTAGTGGAAGGTGAAAAGGCTTGGGGAGTCAATCTCAAATTTCCCCTAGGAGTAAAAGTAAATCAACCTTTGTATTTTGGAGAGTTAAGTTACAAGAAAAACACTTCTGGCAAATATATTCCTACATATTATGAGTTGAGCGAAGGAGAATACACCTACTTGCATAGAGACATTTTAATTAAAACCCAAACAGGGTTTTTTAAACGAAGTGATAAATTAAAAATCAATTTTTTAATGGAAAGCCAAGAAGTTACTACTCAAAAGTTCAGCTTTTCAGCTTTTTAAGAATCCAATCTTATTTCTTAAACCTTTCAGTGATGCGGTCTTACATTTTAAATTTAAAACCTATACCCAATTTTTATTCCGCCCCAGTTGGCAGCATCACCATCTTTAAACTCGGGTGTTGTGGTTGTTCTCGTATATTCAACATACAGGGTTTTGCTTCTTAATATAAGTCCGTAATTAAACTGACCTGTAAATCGCTTAACGTCACTAGAAGAAATGGTATAAACACTTTTGGTATTAAAAAGTCCGCCTTGTAAACTGGCATCATAGCCTACCAACTTAAATACAGATTGTCCAAAAACATAAACCTGAAATTTACTTTTTCCCTTAGCGGAAGAGAATCCGTTATTGATTAAACCTAAAGTTGCATTGGCGCCAACAGAAGCATTCGTAAAAAGACTTCCTAATTGAAGTTCAGATTCTGCTTGTAGGGAGAAAAAATCGGCATACCGAAACACTTCTTTTTCATAAGCCAGTTGATAATTTACCACCACATCATTTTCAATTTGATTTCTCCAACCATAAGGAATTTTATTTCCTGTAGCCTCATGAATACTGCGCTGCATTTCTCCGCCAAAAGCACCCGGACCTATCATTCCCAAACTTAAAGAAGAGGTTATTCGGTAAGAATTGACGGTATCTTTTGCTACCAAGAAGCTTTTTAGCATTATTGCTGCAGCAAAAGGCCGGTCTCCCAATTGAATCTCTTTACTCACATAATCATCCGGAGTAAATCCAATATGCTCTATAGCTAAGCCATATAAATTCTCAGTTTGCTTCGGTTTTAAAAACAAAAAATTAAGAGGGTTCTTCTCAAAAAAAGGCATAGCGAGTTCAAATTGATATCCTTGCGTATAATTTTTATCCGCGGAAGCGAAAAAATCGTTATCATAATTGAACCTAAAATAAGAATCACTTTTCATGTCCCTAAAGGAAGAAGTATGCTCTATTTTTTGAGCCGATAAAGAAAAACTGATTCCTACTAAGAGTAAAACGTAAAAACATTTTTGCATACTTTATGTACGCAAAAGCTTAACCTAAAGTTCTACGGAAATAAAAAAGCTATTTCGTTTCGCTGCTGTTTCTGGTAAGTGCAAAATAAATGACGTAGAACCAACTAATAATGCCGTGAAGGATAGCCCATAAAATAGATTTGTTACGCTCCCAAGAAGTGACCACGGCAATCACACTCCCTAAACCTACTCCTTTTTGTACAACATTAGTAGTACTTGTAAAGTCACCTGTATCTGCAAAAATACTTGTGGAAAGCAGAAGAAAACACCCTAAAAATAAAAGTTGTTTTGTCATAGTTCTAAATTTAAAAAACCAAAGTACAATTTTTAAATTAACTTCATTTTATTACGTTAACTTTTAAGATTGAACTCCTACTTTGTAAATTAGCAATTCTTAAAACTGAAAAAAATTATGAACCAGAATAATCCACTTTTGCAGTCTTTTGAGGAGGCTCCATTTTCAAAAATAAAAACCGAACATTACCAACCGGCAATCAAAGAAGCAATTGCTTTGGCAAAAGCAGAAATTGACTCCATTACGGCTTCCGCGGAAGCGCCAACGTTTAAAAATACCATTGAAGCTTTAGAGAATAGCGGAGAAACTTTAAGTAGAGCCACCAGCATTTTCTTTAACTTAAATTCTGCTGAAACTAACGATAAGATTCAAGAAATAGCACAAGAAGTTTCGCCTTGGTTGAGTGAATTTGGTAATGATTTAACGTTGAATGAAGCACTTTTTAAGCGGGTAAAAACCGTTTATGATCAAAAGGAATCTCTAGACCTTAGTGTAGAAGAAAATAAATTGCTAGAAAAACATTACAAGTCTTTTAGCCGAAATGGGGCTAACTTAAACGACGAGGACAAAAAGAAATTAAGAAACTTAGACAGCGAGCTTTCTAAGTTATCCCTCACTTTTGGTGAACACGTTTTAGCAGAAACCAACAACTATGAATTGCTAGTAACCGATGAAAGCAAGTTAGAAGGTTTACCAGAATCTGAAAAAGAAAGCGCTGCCCAATTGGCAAAAGAGAAAGGAAAAGAAGGTTATATCTTTACTTTACAGTATCCTAGTTATATTCCGTTTATGAAGTACGTAAAAAATCGTGAACTTCGTAAGGAACTTTCTATCGCCTTTGGTGCCAAAGCATTTCAAGATAATAAATTCAATAATGAAGAAATCGTTTTAAATATCGCTAATCTACGTCATCAACGTGCTAATTTATTAGGTTATAAAACCCACGCGCATTTTGTGTTGGAAGAGCGTATGGCCAAAACTCCCGAAAAAGTAAAAGGCTTTTTAGAGGAATTACTAGAAAAAGCAAAACCAGCAGCAGAAGAAGAATTTAAAGAACTTACTGCTTTTGCTCAGGAACTGGATGGATTAGATCATATAGAAAAATGGGACAGTGCGTATTACAGCGAAAAGTTAAAGCAGAAGTTGTTTGATGTAAATGATGAGCAGTTGAAGCCTTACTTTCAATTGGAAAATGTGATTGATGGCGTTTTTACCGTAGCCAACAAACTCTACGATTTGCATTTTAAAGAAGTGCACGACGTAGATACCTATCATGAAGAAGTAAAAACCTACCGGGTAACCGATGCTAACGGCGAAGAAGTCGCTTTATTTTATGCAGATTTTCATCCGCGAGAAGGAAAACGTGGTGGTGCTTGGATGACGGTTTACCGAGACCAAGAAAAGAAAGACGGAAAGAATATTCGTCCGCATATTTCTAACGTATGTAATTTTAGCAGAGCGACGACCAAAAAGCCCGCTTTATTAACCTTTAATGAAGTGACAACCTTATTCCACGAGTTTGGTCACGCTTTACACGGGATGCTTGCCAACACAAAATATGCTAGTCTTTCGGGAGCTTCTGTGTATTGGGATTTTGTCGAATTGCCGAGTCAGATGCTAGAAAACTGGTGCTATGAGCCAGAAGCTTTAGCTCTTTTTGCCAATCATTATGAAACTGGAGAACTTATTCCGAAGGAAATGATTGAGAAGATAAAAAAATCGGCAAACTTTCAAGAAGGCATGCAAACCTTAAGACAGCTGAGTTTTGGTATGTTAGATATGGCTTGGCATGGAATTGATCCTTCTACAGTAAAAAATGTCAAAGAACACGAGTTGGAAGCCTTTGCCAACACCAAATTATTCCCAGATGTTGCTGAAAATTGTATGAGTACTTCATTTTCTCATATCTTTCAAGGTGGTTATTCTGCTGGCTACTATTCTTATAAATGGGCAGAAGTTTTGGACGCCGATGCCTTTGCATATTTTAAAGAAGAAGGGATTTTTAACAAAGAAGTCGCTACCAAATTTAAAGAAAATGTACTCAGCCAAGGAGGAACAGAAGATCCTATGCTGTTGTATAAACGCTTCCGCGGAAAAGAACCTAACCCAGAAGCTTTGCTTAAACGCGCAGGTTTAATACATTAGCAGCTTCAAAATGCAATCACGTGAAAATAAAGAGCAAGAAAAAGCTAGTTACCTACCTTAATATCTTAGATAGGCCTATAAAATTTAGGCCTTTTCTATTTAATAGAATGTTTTTACTGTGGGCTCTTGTTGGAGTTATTGGTGGAATTTCTGCCGGTATCTATTGGATTGTATTAGAATTTCTCACACATCAAATCGCATTTTTTGAAGGCTGGTTAGTAATTCCTGTGATGGCTTTTAGCGGATTGCTCGCTGGATTAATTATCCATTTTATTGGCGATCCTGGAGAGATAGACCTTATCGTAAATAACATTCGTTTTAACAAAGGAAAATTAAATCCTAAGAATAATCCCTCCATGATTATATCTTCCTTACTTTGCGTTGCTTCTGGAGGAAGTTTGGGACCCGAAGCCCCCTTGGTACAAGTCACCGGTTCTACAGGCTCTTGGCTAGGAAAAATATGCCGACTTAAAGGAGAACAATTACGCTCGCTTAGTATTGCTGGGATGGCTTCTGGATTTACCGCTTTATTTGGCGCTCCATTGGGAGGAAGTTTGTTTTCACTAGAAATTCTGCATTACAAACACGCCGTAGAATACTACCAGGCGATTATTCCTGCGTTCGTGGCCAGTTGCTTTAGTTACATCATTTTTGCCTTAATTGTACATTTAGGATTGGGCCCCGTTTGGGATTTACCCACCTATGAAATGAGTAATCTCTTCGATTTTGGTTACGCTATTCTTTTCGCTTGTTTTGCAGCCCTTATAGGTTGGGTATTTATCTTATGTACTAAATCTTTAAAACAACTCTTTAAAAAATTGAATTCCCCCATCTATGTAAAAACTTTTATTGGCGGAATTATTCTAGGAATCATTTCATTTTATTTTCCACTTACTAGGTATTTTGGACATCATGAAATTAACGATTTAATTTTTAGTGATTCTTCTCTCTACTTTCTTGGAGCGATTCTAATCTTTAAAATTTTGGCTATTTCAGTAACAGTAACTTCAGGTTGGCGTGGCGGTTTTATTATCCCTTTGTTTTTTGTAGGCGCCACTTTAGGTTTGATTTTACATCACTTTTTCCCCAGTATCAATTTAGCATTGACTATTGTAAGTTGCATGGCAGCTGTGAATGCTTGCGTTACTAGAACTCCTATGAGTACAACCATTCTATTGGCGACTTTAACAGGGTTTGAGTATTTAATTCCTATTTTATTTGCAAGCCTTACTGGTTATTTTCTTGCCCCGCGAGTACCATTTATTAGTTCTCAAATGAAAGAAGTAAAAGGGTAAGGCTTTCGCCGAATAAAAAAAGCTGTATTGAAACTATATTAATTTGTCATTCTGAATTTATTTCAGAATCTCATGAAAGTAATTTACAACTCATCAAGAGACCTTGAAATAAACGCGCCTTAATGTTACGGGCAGTTTCAGGGACACAAAAATCAAGTTTCAAAACAGCTATTTCAATTTCTAAAATGCTGAGTTAATCTTCAATCCAACTTACAATACTTTTATCATTGGGTAAGGTTCGTGGACTTACAACTTTTGCCAATGTGCCGTCTTCGTTAATTAGGTACTTCTGAAAATTCCATTCCACTTGAGAATCCTCTAATCCATTTTTAGCTTTCTGAGTTAAAAACTCATATAACGGATGCATATCTTTACCTTTTACAGAAATTTTACTCATCATAGGGAAAGTTACACCATAATTTCTTTCACAAAACTGAGCGATTTCTTTATCGCTTCCCGGTTCTTGAGCTCCAAAGTTATTAGCAGGAAAGCCAATAATTGTAAAGTTATCGTCTTTATAGCTTTTATAAATTTCTTCTAACTGCTCATATTGTGGTGTAAGTCCGCATTCGCTTGCGGTATTTACCAACATTACTTTTTTTCCTTTCAGCGAAGCGAGATCAAACGTGTTTCCTTCAATATCTTCTACCTTAAATTGATAAATTGTTTTTTCCATAGAGGTTGATTTTTGAGCTTGTATCATAATGCTGAACATTAAAATACAGCATGTAAGTACTTTTTTCATAGTTACAAATTCTTCCGTAAATAATTATAAAGGATTGTTGCTTGACGTATCTCTTGCCAATTCTTCTTCATCGTCTTGCTTTCCTAGTTGAGAATCAAAATAATACAAAGATTCTGAGGTTGCTCTAGTTCCGCCGGCAATTTTTAATTTGTCCATAATTCCTAATACCATCGCTTCTTCTTCAATTTGCTCTTTAACAAACCACTGCGCAAAATTCCACGTGGCCCAATCTTTTTCTTCTTGTGCTAAGGTAACGATGTCATAGATCGCATTGGTATTATCTACTTCGTGCTGAAATATTTTCTCAAAACACTCTTGAATATTTTTAGGATCTGCAGGTGGAGCATCTACACCTTCAATTTTGGGTCTGCCGCCACGTTCCATAATATACCCCATCACCTTGGTCATATGGTCGCGTTCTTCTTGGGCGTGTCTAAATAAGAAATTAGCCACTCCTGCAAAACCTTCACTATCTGCCCAGACGCCATAAGCCAAATAAATCTGCGAAGCATTGGATTCTTTTTTAAGTTGATGATTTAAAATTTTCTCTATTGATTTGGATAATCTGTTGGTGTTCATAATCTATTTAGTTTTTTACTAAATTATGAAAAGATACTCCCAAAAGATCCTATCTTCAAGAAGATTTAACAAAGAAAGATATACCCAAACTATGTTTTATTTTACCTTTTTAGGATTCTGTTTTATAAAAGCTTCCCAACCTGTATAATTTTTCCCCACATCTACTCTGCTTTGATTATAGAAATGACATACAGCAGCAGCCAAACCATCGGTAGAATCCAAGTTTTTAGGTAAGCTTTTTAATTTTAAAGTGCTTTGTAGCATTCTAGCCACTTGTTCCTTACTAGCATTTCCGTTTCCAGTAATTGCCATTTTAATTTTCTTGGGAGAGTATTCTGTTATGGCGATTTCTCTACTTAATCCTGCGGCCATAGCCACACCTTGCGCCCGACCCAACTTTAGCATAGATTGCACATTTTTTCCGAAGAAAGGAGCTTCAATAGCAATCTCATCTGGATGGTACGTATCTATCAATTCAATAGTTCTTTCAAAAATGAGTTTTAGTTTAACGTAATGGTCACTGTATTTTTTTAAGGTTAGCTCATTCAATTGTAAAAACTCCATTTCTCTACCCACCACTTTTATGAGTCCAAATCCCATAATGGTAGTACCGGGATCTATTCCTAAAATTATTTTTTCTGTTTTTGAACTCACTAGATATCTTCTTAATTGGGCTTAACTTCATACAAAGCTAAACAATTGTTTTTAGTAGCCTTGGATTTTAGAATTTCGTTTTGCTCTATTTATCCTACTTTTTTCGTTATTTTGAATTTTACCTTTCTTAAAAATTTCAACTTTATTATTAGATATGCTTTTCGCTGCTATTTTCATTATGCTACTTTACCTAATTGTAATGATTTGGCTGTATCTAGGTATTCAAAAGTTAGCTTTTAAAAAAGTCGAAATTGCTTCGCCTAGCGTGAGCTTTAGTGTTTGTATTGCATTTAGAAATGAAGCGGCAATTCTAAATCGGTTGTTAGTCTCTTTAAAAAATATAGATTACCCCAATCATCTTTATGAAATCATCTTAATTAATGACCATTCTACAGATGAGTCTGTGAAAATTTGCAAAGAGTTTATAGCGCAACACTCTTATGTACCCTTTCAGATTATTCACGCTACCAATGCTTACAGCAATTCCCCAAAAAAAGAAGCTTTATTAAAAGCCATTCATAAAAGCACAAAGACCTATATTATAACTACAGATGCAGATTGTGAAGTCCCGCCCATTTGGTTACACGCATTTAACAAAGAAATTATAAAAACTTCTGCAAATTTTGTGGCTGGTCCAGTTAGTTATTTTTCCGAAGAAAGTTTTCTTAACTTTTTTCAAAATTTAGATTTTCTAAGCTTGCAAGCAGCAACCTTGGGAGGATTTGGTCAGCAGCATCCGTTTTTGTGCAATGGCGCGAATCTATGTTATAAAAAAGAAACTTTCTTTGAGTTGGATGCTTTTAATGGCAACGAACATATTGCGAGCGGAGACGATATGTTTCTATTGGATAAAATGATTGGTGCGCATAAAAAAGTTGTTTATCTCGCTTCCGCGGAAGCGATCGTATATACACACGCTACAGAAACTTGGAAGGGATTGCTACTTCAACGCATACGCTGGGCATCTAAAACTACAGCTTCTAAGAATTGTTATGGAAAAAGCATTGGTGGCATCATTTTTTTAACGAATGCTTGCTTGATGTTAATGGCAATTATTGGGTTGTTTCAACCCACATATTTGCTATTGTTTTTAGAAATGTTTGTAACTAAGCTACTTATAGATTTTGTGATTTTAAAAAAAGCAGCTAACATATTTGAGAAAGCCATTGTTAAAGGAAATTATTTTTATGTGGCATTCATCCATCCGTTTTTTATTTCCATCACCGCTTTTTTATCGGTATTCAAAAGCTATTCCTGGAAAGAAAGAACATTTAAAAAATAACGCATAATCTGTCCTATCTTTGCTAAGAATTATTAAATTTGATAAATACATTCCCTATTATGAAATCATATCTTACCCTATTATTTGCACTATGTATTTTTCACTTTTCTAGTGCTCAAGAAAACTACACCTATCAAGGTGAAACCTATTCTCTTATAAAAACGGTAGATGGAGAACTAGATTTGCTTTATAATGTTATAGATGGCGAATACCGTTATTTTATTTCTAAAAATGGCGAATTAGAGGAACTTGTTAATACAAAGATTGACGGAAAATACAACAAACAGTATAAATCTACATTAGAAAGACTTACCAACGATCAAGAGATTTCTACGGAAAGAATTAATTTAACCTTAGGGAGTTTAGAAAATTTCATTGTAGAATACAATAATACTTTAAAAGATGAAGATTTTATAGATTCTAGACCAAAACCAAGTCTTAATTCTAGATTGGGATTCTTTGGAGGTATTAGTAATATGATTTATACTCCAAATCCTACCAATGAAACTGCTCCAGTTCTTGGTGCGGAATGGGAGGTTTACAGCAATGAAAAGTTAAAAAGACATTCTGCATTTGTGCAGTTAAGATATGTGTTCGAATCTGAAGACTACAAATACTCTGAAGCAGAATTCTCTCTTAATTACCGCTTTAAAGTGGTTGATCTCACTAATTTTCATTTTTATCTTGAAGCAGAATTATTTAATCTTACATTTTATAATGAAAATTATATCCTCATAGATTCTTCAGATTCTAGCAATAATGAGAAGATAAATAGAACTGGAAGCGAAATGAATTTTCCTATAAATTTTGGCGCTGGTGTTGCGTACAGAATTACTCCCAATGGGTTTTTAACGCTTAGCTATAACGATGTAGTTTCTATTGCGCAAGACAATAACGGAGAGTTTCCTGTAGACATTACTCTGGGTTATAAGTTTAAATTATAATTTTCTATTCCGATTGAATTGTTAGTGGCAATTGAAAACTTGTACTTACTGGGATTCCTCGTTTTTGAGCGGGATAGGTTTTAGGCAAACTAAAAACCGCTTCTCGTATCCAGGTTTTAAATTTTGGAAGTTGCGTATAGAGATGTTGAGAAGCTTTTAAAGAATCTATTTTTACTTCTCCTTTAGCCGAAATTCCCATAAATACAATTACTTTTTCTTGTAAGCTATCCTGCAAAACCACTTGATGGGTTGCCAAACTTTGATAAATAGCGCTGGTTACCTGTTGCTCAAAACAACGTTTTTGCTCGGTCTTATTTTCGCATTTTTGACATTCGGGAAAGCTAGGGTAACTCTCCACAGCATTCCAGTTGATATGTTTGAGTTCTTCCGCTGCGATTTCATCAGAAAAAATTTTCTTTGTTTCCAGTTGTTGACAGCCTAGAAGCCCAACTAATAAAAAAACCCAAGTAATTTTATACATAGGGTAAATGTAAGGAAATCAGTGAAAAGAAGAAGAGTAGAAACTTAAATTCTTATTCGGCTTTTTTAGATAAGTGTATTTCTTTTTTAAGATCAGAAATTCTTCGTTTGGCTAAGTCGGTAAAAACCTGTGCTTTTGGATTATTCTCAAATTTTTTCAGAAATAAGTTGTAGTAATTTAGTCGCGTTTGCAAGTCGGCATAATAATTATCGGCTGCAACGGCCAGCTCAAACTGACTTCTCATTTTGTTAGCATCCTCTTCTAACGCCAACTTAAAGTAATACATCGCTTTCTTATAGTCCTCTTTTCCTTTATAAGCTAAGCCCAAAGATTGGTAGGTGTCATCTAATTTAGGTTTAGAGAGCAATAAAGCCATCAACAAATGTTGCTCTGCTTTCTCTAACATTTCTTTATGTAAAAATAGTTTTCCTATATACAAATGAGCAGCAGCATTTTCAGCATTAACTTTTAAAACTTGCTCATAAGCTTCAATAGCTTTGTTTATAAATTCTTCTTGGTAATAACACATCCCCAGTTTTTCATATACATTTTCTGAAGAATAACCTAATTCAATCACCTTTTCATAACGCTTTAAAGCGGAAGAATAATTACGTTGACTATATGCATTTAAGGCAGAAAGCAATTGCATTTTGATGTTTTTGGGTGCGGCTTCTAATGCTTTTTGAGTGAGGTTTTCGGTTTTCTTAAATGCTTTATTTTGGTAATGATAAGAAGCCAATTCATAAATAGCATTTTGATGTGTAGCGTCATATTCTATAGCTTTTTCAAAAAACTGATAGGCTTCGGGGTCTTTCAACTTTTCTTTAATACGTCCCAATTGATACAAAAAATCTGGATTTTGAGGGTATTGCTGAATTAATTCCGTGTAAACGCTATCGGATTTTTGATATTGATACGTACGTTTTAATAGTTTCCCATAATTCGCTTTTGCCACAACAAGTTTTGGGTTTTGCTGAATTGATTTTTTATAAGCTATCAACGCCTTATTCAAATCTCCTCGTGCCTGTTCCGCAGAAGCTATTTTTTGATACATAGAACCTGAAATAGATTCTTGCTTTTCATATAATTGAATCGCTTTGTGATAATCACCCACGGCATACAAACTATCGGCCATAGCAAGAGTCGAAGTTTGCGCTCCGACTCTTGGCATCATAAAAACTAGGATTATTAAACTTACTACTTTCAACATTTATTTCATTTGAAAAACTATAGGTAGCGAATAAAGCACGTTAACCACCTCCCCTTTGTGTTTTCCAGGTTGCAATTTAGGCATGCTATACACCACGCGCTTTGCTTCTTCGCTTAATTTGGGATGAGAAGCACGAGAATCTACATCTTTTACATTTCCATCTTTGTCGATTGTAAAACGTACATAAACTCGGTTGGATCCCTCTTGAGCAAACTGTTCAACCCCCTTAGTGTCAAAATTAGAATTCACAAATTGTGTTATTCCTGCACTTGTACATTTTTTAATCTCCTCAGGGCTTAAACTTTGGTCACAACCTTGATAGGCAGGAACATTATCTATAGCCGAGTAAGGAACAGCATCTACATCAGTATTCAGGTTTTTGACTGTTGCAGAATAACTTTTTTGTAAAGAATCTTGAATATCCTTTCTAAACTTTGCAATTTCCGCTTCTTTAATTTTCTCTTTATCATATTGCGATAGCTTTGCGTGGTTCTCATCGCCATTAGATTTATTCACTGAACATGAACTCACACTAATCATGAATGCTAGTAAAGGCAAGGCGATACATCTTGAAAATTTTAAATTTTGTAACATAAGTATTCGTTTTTTGATTAATAAAATAGTCGCTTTGTACTTGAATTATCCTTTATAAGTTAAACACTCTTAACCGCTAGTTAATTTGAAAAATGATGGGTAGCGAGTACAGTACACCAACGGCTTTTCCATCTTGCATTCCAGGTTGCATTTTTGGTAAACTATTCACTACGCGTTCTGCTTCTTCACTTAATTTGGGGTTTGAAGCTCGAGAATCTACATCTTTTACATTTCCATCTTTGTCAATTGTAAAACGTACATAAATTCTATTGACACCGTCCTGAGCAAAATCCTCTACCGCTTTGGTATTAAAATTGGCATTAACAAACTCCTTAATCTTATCACTTGTACATTTTTTAATCTCATCGTTGCTTAAACTTTGATCACAACCAGGATATGCAGGTACGAGTTCTATGGCAGTGAAGGGAATACCAACCTCAGAAGATGCTGTTGGGGGTGGTGGAGGCGGAATCATTTCTTTAGCATTTTCACGGAATTCCAAATATTCGTCATAAGGTATAATATCAAACACTTTTTCGATTTTTTTATCAGCATCTGCAAGTTCATTATATTTTTGATAGGTATATCGAATATAAATCATGCTTCGATAGTATTTCTCACGCGTTGGAACAGTTTTATGAATATCTCCATCATAAAAGACTTCAGCTATTTCCTTAGTGCTCTTGCCTTCGTTTTTCATATTTATTAATTCTGCTTGCATTTGACTTACTAACTGAATATCTTTTTGAGGGAAATCAGCTGGCGGCGCAGGTGGCGGTGGTGGAGCGGGAAGTTCAGAAGTATTGGTTTCTACAATTTCTTCATGGTCTGAACATGAAACATAGGTCAGCATAAGGGCGATTAATGGCAAAACAATAAGGTACTTGAGTTTTGCACGGGTCGATGATTTTGATTTTTGTAACATAAGTATTCGTTTTTTGATTAATGAATGATTAAAAAATTGATTGATGAATGAGATTTGATGCGTTCCAAAAGCTACATTGAGAAGGTTTTGGTAATATTGTTTTTTAGAAGTGTGACGCGTCACCGCTTCGTCTGCGATATATTCATGCAAACTGCTGAGTTGTTTTTGGTAGGCATAAATGGCCGGATGAAACCAAAAAATTAATTTAAGTGCTTCAAAAAAGAGTAAATCAAGACTGTGTTTTTGAGAAACATGCACCAACTCGTGTCGTAAAATATGCTCTCTTTGTTCGGCCGGGATTTCATCTCCCATAAAAATTTGGTTGTAAAAGGTACACGCCATTTGGCTATTCTTTATTTCATAGTAAGAAAATTCGCCATATTGTTTTAAGATTCCAGTCTTCATAAAACGATGAAACTGAAAGGTTTTTTTCAGTAATAAAAAGAACGCGACAATAAAACCTAATCCGTAAAGAAGAAGAACTCCATTGTGTAACAGCCAATCTTTCCAATTAGGAGACGTCACCATTTGATGTACAGCTTGTTCTTCTCCCGAAGAAACAGAAAAATCACCTAATAATACAGGCGGTAAATTCACGAAAGCCTGTCCCACTGCATTAGTCGGACTTAAAAAATCTAAATTAATGAAAGGTAAAATCAACGCCACACAAGGACTAAGCAACAAATACCATCTATTGGACTGAAAAAAGGTCTCCTTCTCTAAAAACACTACATAAACGATATAAAATAGCGCCAAAAACAAACTGAATTGCAAAATATATAATCCCATCTTATTGTTTTTTATTGATTTCTTTTAAAATTTCTTCCAATTCTGTCGTACTTAAATCATTCTTTTTTACAAAAAACGATAACATACTTTTCATAGAACCATCAAAATAATTATTCATCAGCTTGGTCATAGAGAACTTACTGTAACTATCTTTTTTAACCAACGGGAAATAATGATGTCCTCTTCCTACTTTCTTATAACCCACAAAACCTTTATTTTCCAAAATTCTTACAATAGTAGAAATTGTATTGTAAGCGGGCTTAGGCTCTGGCATTTCTTCAATCATTGCAGCTACATTAGCTTCTTTTAGCTTCCATAATTGTTGCATTACCTCTTCTTCGGCTTTCGTTAATTCTCTCATACGGCAGTTTTATCTTAATTCGTTAGGTGCAATAACTTAAAAAATATAGCTTACTTTTGATTTAAACTTTATTAATAATACTCAAATATAACTAAAATTTTAGTTTAAACTAACTTTCTAGTTAATAAATTTATGGATTTAATTTTACTTGCTGTAGGTTTCGTTTTATGTTTAATTGGAATTGCTGGCACATTTCTACCCGCATTACCAGGAATTTCACTGAGTTGGCTTGGCATACTCTTAATCTATTTGACCTCTGTGGTAGAAATAAATTATACCATTCTTATCATCACTTTTGTGCTTGCAGCCGGGATTCTTGTTTTAGATTATGTAATCCCCGCTGCGGCAAGCAAAAGATTTGGAGGGAGTAAAGCCGCAGCAATTGGCACAACGCTGGGCTTAATTGTAGGTATTTTTGTTCCCATTCCTTTTGGAATTCTCATCGGCGCATTTTTAGGAGCCTTCCTAGGCGAACTTTTATTTAACAAACAAAGCAATATGAAAAATGCATTTCGTGCCGCAACTGGTTCCTTTTTAGGATTTTTAGCTTCTTCTTTTGTGAGTTTCCTCGCAGCCTGCGTATATTTGGGTATATTTATAAGTATTTTTATTCAACATTTTCAATCCTTTTTTTAAGATGACCCATAAAGAAATTGCCGCTATTTTATTACAAGCAGAAATTACTCAAAAAGCTTGTGAACCTATTCGTACGCATTTATCCGATTTAGATTTAGAGTCCGCTTATGCCATTCAAAAACTTAATGTGGACGAAAAAATAGCGAAAGGCGGTATCGAAGTCGGTAAAAAAATAGGACTTACTTCTTTTAAAGTGCAAGAACAATTGGGCGTAGACCAACCCGATTTTGGGATTTTACTACAGCATATGCAATTTAATCAAGGGGAGAATCTCGCTTTCGCGGATTTGATGCAACCCAAAGCTGAAGCTGAAATTGCTTTTATATTAAAACATGATTTAACTGGGGAACAACTCACTACTGAAGATATCATCGATGCGATAGATTATGTGGTAAGCGCTATTGAAATTGTAGGAAGCCGAATTAAAGATTGGAACATTAAAATCACCGATACCATTGCAGACAATGCTTCTTCGAGTCACTTTATCTTAGGAAATAAAAAAATGTCTATAAAGAATATAGATCTAGAAAATAGTAAAATGCAACTTTATGTGAATGATGAATTGGTTTCTGAAGGCGACGGAACTTCCTGCATGGGAAATCCTTTAAATTCGGTAGTTTGGTTGGCAAACAAAATGGGTGCTTTAGGAAATCCACTTAAGAAAGGAGAAGTAATTCTATCAGGAGCTTTAGGTCCAATGGTCAGTTTAAACCCTTCCGATAAAGTAAAAGCTACAATTGAAGGTTTAGGAGAAATTAGTTTTGATGTAGATTAATTGATATTATTAGACTAAGATATAAGACCGCCTCGCTACAAGACATTAGACGTAAGGCTCAAAATTTAAAACATTGATTATCATATTTTTTAAAACAATACGTAACACAATAGCGAAGGCCTGCAACTAAAAAATAAATATAGTACATACTATAATTTCCTCAAATTTATTTAAAACGAACACAACTGATTTATTAATAGTTT
This sequence comes from Mesonia ostreae, assembly GCF_031845265.1. Lineage (NCBI taxonomy): Bacteria > Pseudomonadati > Bacteroidota > Flavobacteriia > Flavobacteriales > Flavobacteriaceae > Mesonia > Mesonia ostreae. The sequence goes on from NZ_JAVRBG010000022.1 coordinate 16,106, forward strand.
CCGATTGAAACTTTAAACTTGGCAGTCGCCTTGGTGATGAAAGTGAATATCAAAGCATGTATAGAATTATCCTTTATTTTTACATTGGACTAATAATTCTAAAAAATAGCTATTTTTTTACCAATTGATAGAAAATCAAGTCTAACTTCTATGATCTAAAAGCGAAGCGGTCTCGCATCTTAAATCAACTACAACCATGTTACCTTATTCTCTATAGGTTGGCGTACTCCCCTTGGACTTTCATCATCATAATTCCCTACATAAAACAAACCTAAGCATTTTTCATTTTCTTTCATTGGAAGAAACTTTTCCATATGTTCTACAAGGGATGGCGAACTCCAATAGCTACCCAGTTTTAATTCCGTAGCCATTAACCACATATTTTGTACGGCCATAGCCGTAGCAGCGATCTCTTCCCACTCTGGCACGCGTTCTTTAGGATCTCGCTCCATACAAATTACAATCACATGACTTGCTTGTTGCGGTTTAGCTTTAATCTTTTCAAATTTGAATTCAGAAAACTTATCGGTAGTTGTTCGATACGTTTTTGCTAAGAAATCTCCCAAGTTCTCTAATCTGTCTCCAGTAACTACATAAAAACGCCAAGGTTCGGTCTTACGATGTGTAGGTGCCCAGTTCGCTGCTTCAAACAGTTGTTCTATCTGTTCATTTCTTACTGGCTCCTTACTATATTGTGCCGGAAAAATAGATCGTCTCTGCTGTATGGTTTTAAGTATCATTTTATTTAAAGATTTCTAGTACTACATTCGTAATTCGTTCGCGTTCTTCATCCCCTAGATTAGAACCCGAAGGTAAACATAAACCTTCCTCAAATAAATGTTCGGCTACCTTCTCTCCGTAATAAGGAGCATTCTCAAAAATAGGTTGTAAATGCATAGGTTTCCATAAAGGTCTACTTTCTATGTTCTCTTTCTCAAAAGCTAAACGTAGATCCTCTCGGGTAATTCCGCTTGTTAATTTGGGATTCATTGTAATAGTACTCAGCCAATGATTGGAGTAAAAGTCATCATTGGGTTCTTCAAAAACCTCAATTCCTTCAATCGAAGCAAATAAATCTTTATAAAAGAAATGCATTTTTCTACGTAATGCAATGTGATCTTCTAAAACTTCCATCTGCCCTCTTCCAATCCCAGCGCATATATTACTCAATCTATAATTATACCCTACATGACTGTGCTGGTAATGTGGTGAATCATCTCTCGCCTGTGTAGCATAAAAAACAGCTTTTTTCTTTTTCTCTTCGGAAGAACAAACCAAAGCCCCTCCTCCACTGGTGGTAATGATTTTATTTCCATTAAAGGATAGGATTCCATACTCAGAAAAAGTTCCACACTTCCGATTTTTATAGGTAGAGCCCAAAGCTTCTGCTGCATCTTCAATTACTGGAATATCATACTCTTTAACCACTGTCATGATATCATCCATCATCGCAGGCATTCCGTATAGATGAACCACAATAATCGCCTTAGGTTTCTTGCCCTTTTTTATTCGGTCTTCAATCGCTTCTTTCAAAGCCTTCGGACACATATTCCAAGTTTTCTTTTCGCTATCTACAAATACAGGCTGAGCACCTTGATATTTTATAGGGTTCGCTGAAGCGGAAAAAGTAAAAGATTGACAAATCACTTCATCACCCAAACCAATTCCCAATTGAATCAAGGCTAGATGAATCGCAGCGGTACCACTACTCAATGCGGCAACCTCTTTGTTGTTTCCTATAAACTGCTTTAAGTCCTGCTCAAAACCATTTACATTAGGTCCTAACGGAGCGACCCAATTTTCATTAAAAGCAGTATGGATATAGTTAATTTCATTTCCTCCCATATGCGGGGAAGACAACCAAATTTTAGATAAAGTCATTTCTGGTATATTTTATTCTGAAGTGTAAATTTATTCCTTTTCTTTTAGAATACATAGAAACTCCAATTTAAAAGGTAATCCCATAATGGCTTAGTGATTTCCGGTAGCCCGGAGACTTCGCGGGTATCGAAGCCAGAATCCAGTTAAATAGTATCCAAATGAAATCAAAGGAGATATTGAAACTGAAACTGAAATCGAAGTGAAATCTTAAAAATGCTTTTCGGTGGCTAAGTTATTTACAACAGCCTCGAAATTTCGGGGG
>NZ_JAVRBG010000023.1:0-14486 GCF_031845265.1 Mesonia ostreae
CAAGATTTGGTCAACTACTAAGAGTTTGGTCTCTAAATTTACTTTTTGGTAGCTTTTTTTTCGCCAGTGTTCATTTTGTGTTTTCATAAGTGACTATAATTAATTATTTAATTTTTAGTCAACCTATTTCAGGAAAGTACATTTTTTAAATGTGTGCTAACGTATTTGTGTATGAGTAGTAGGGAAATTTTTGCGATCACTTTCGGAAAGTAATTTACAAAATAAAAAAGAATAGCGACTTGAATTAAAAAACCAAGTCGCTATTAATTATACACGTAATTATGAGTAGTTTTTACTTTAACTTTTCTAGTAATAGTTCGGCAACTAGTTCTGAAGATGCAGGATTTTGTCCGGTTATTAACAGACCATCTTCGACCGCATAAGGACTCCAGTCTGCTTTTTTAGTGTAAATTCCACCATTACTCTTTAACATTTCTTCAACCAAAAATGGAACAACAGAAGTTAGTTGAACAGCTTCTTCTTCTCCGTTTGTAAATCCAGTTACTTTTTTCCCATTAACCAAAGATGTCCCATCCGTATTTTTTGTGTTTTTAAAAACTGCAGGAGCGTGACAAACAGCAGCAATAGGTTTATTGTTGTTATAAAAATCTTCTATTAAAGCAATTGAGTTTTCATCTTCAGCTAAATCCCATAAAGGACCGTGTCCACCAGGATAAAATACTGCGTCATAATCTGCTTGATTAACAGTTTCCAATTTTATTGTTTTAGATAAGATCTCTTTAGTTTCTTTATCATCATTAAATCTTATGGTTGCTGGAGTTTGGAAATCTGGTTCATTACTTTTTGGGTCAATTGGAGGTTGTCCACCTTTTGGAGATGCCATAGTAATTTCAATTCCTTTATCTTTTAATAAGTAATAAGGTGCTGCAAATTCTTCAATCCAAAAACCAGTTTTGAATCCAGTATCTCCTAAATCTTCGTGATTAGTTAATACAAATAATACTTTTTTCATTGTTTTGCTTTTTTTTGTGTTAATACTTAATTTTTTTTCATTAGAATTATTTTCTTTTGTGTTTTTACCACAAGAGGATAATAAAGCTAAAGCGATTATAATTGTTGTTATTCTTTTGATTAGAGACAAAATTACTGTCAAATTAAGTACTGAAAATTGATGTATGGTAATAAAATCAATTATGAGATATTTCTTTTCTAATTCTACTTAAGCTTTCGGTAGTAATTCCTAGATAAGAAGCTATATGGTAATTTTTTACAGCCTGTTCAATATTTGGGTAAGTGCTAATAAAAGAAACGTATCTTTCTTTAGCTGATTGGGCTAAACTTGCTAATATTCTGTTTTGAAAGCTAGTAAAAGCTCTTTCCATTTTTTTTCTGAAAAAAGTTTCTAATTGTGGAATCTCTACAAATAAATCTTCCATACTTTTTTTGGAAATTTCATATAAAGTTGCATCCTGAATAGTTTCAATATACATAATCGCTTTGGATGCCGTGAAGAAAGCCGTATAATCGCTTATCCACCAATCATTAATGGCGAATTGCAAAGTATGTTCTTTACCAGATTTGTCAATAAAGTAAGTTCTTAAACATCCATTGTAAACATAATATTGATTGTTCACTTTATCATCTGCTTTTAATATTGTAGCCCCTTTTTTTAACTTGAGTTTTTTAAGTTTACTTTCAATAATATTCATTTCTTTTTTTGAAAAAGAAATGCCCTTAAAAATTTCTAATATTATTGAATTTTCGATGTTCATTTAAATTACTCGCAACGGTCTCGTTTATCGCCATTTGGCGGAGTAAGAGACGCGAATTTGTCGGCTTAGTATTGGTTTGTTGGTCAAGTTAATTATTTTCTTACTAACGAAGCCGCTTATTAGCGATGAACCGTTGTTGTGCGCAGGCTTATTAATATTAATGTTTTAATTATGCTTTTTCACATTATTTTGGTAATCCGACAAGCAGCTTGGAAATACTGGTAATAACTTTTGCTTTTGTTCTTCAATTCCAATTTTAATAATCTCGATATATTCCGCTAGAGTGAATTCCGCTTGAATCTTTGCAGTTAAACATTTATGATACCCTTTAGTCAAATCAGGATATTTTACTGCCATTTCTTTAGAATCTGCTAAACATTTTTCCGTTAATATATTAGCGCTTTCATTTGTACAACTTTGGTTTTTTGGTTCAGCCAGTACGGGTTTTATTACCTTACAGGGCAGAATTGGTAGGAGACATTCAAAGAAGCAGGTGACACGGTGGCGTTATTGATCTAATAATGGATTTAGTAGGTGGAATGGTTGGAATTGCCAATTTTATTTCTGAAGAAGATAAATTAGTAAGTATTGATCTTAGAATTGATTATTTACAAGGTGCAAAGGCATTTAATTATTTTAAGATAATTTAGTACATTTGGGCAATAGACTAATGGTAACAACTATGTAGGCTTTCCAGGAAGGTCAATTGGTTGCTGAAGAAAAAGTCGTTTACAATTTCTTTAAAAGTAAATCCTAAAAATTTAATATTTGGAATATTTTCTAAAACACCGACATGCTACCTGGCTCGAACTATTCTTCGACCTTGTTTTTGTATCCAGCATTGGAGTAGTGACTCATAATCTGGCGCATACTCATGATAACCATTTGATTCCTGAACAGATTTGGCTATTCCCTTTACAATTTATTATTATCTGGTGGATCTGGATCGTACATACCTTATTTTCCAATCGATTCAATCATGATAATAGGACTGAAAGAATCTTTAGTCTTACAATTATGTTTTTGATGATAATCATGTCTGCATTTTCTGGAGATGATCTCTTTCAGAATTATCCTGCCTTTGTCGGTTTTTATGCGGTTATAAAGTTAATATTGGTGTTTTTATTTTTTAGAGCATCTAATCAAGACCGGCACTCTGTAAGTTATGCTAGGAAAAGTGGTTATGTAATTCTTTTTGGCACGGGAATTTCAGCTATTTCCATTTTCATGGAAACCCCCTTAAGGGAAATTATTTTGGTTTCCGGAATTCTAATTGAAATGCTCGGTATTTATCTTGTAAGTACACGGAATTTGGAGAAACCAAAACCGGTCCATCGCGAACATCTGGTAGAACGAATAGGATTGCTTTCAATAATACTTCTGGGAGAATCTATTATAAGTCTTACAGGTACTTTAAGAAGTGTCAATTGGGACATTTTAAGTATTGTGACAGCAGTTACGGGTTTTATTATGATTGGCCTTATTTGGTGGATATATTATGATAGTTTTCCTGTCAATGAGCGGATTAAATCTATGACCAACGGGTTTCCTATGTTGTATTCCCACTTGTTTTTAGCTATGGGTTTTGTGATCTTGGCTAATGTGATTCGACATGCTATTTTAAATGATCTAAATATGAATGAGTTTAGAATTCTGGCGATTACTGGAATGAGCTTTTTTTACATCGGAAAACAAACCGTATATGTTGTTTTTATTCCTCCCTTCCGTAAAAGTATGATAATTAATACACTAGTATGTATTTTTATAACCATAGCATCTACCTTTTTGCCAAAAATAGAATATGCGCTTGTTGGAATTACAATAGGTATGCTGTATTACACTTTGGCCAATTTCAAGTTTACCCTAACTAAGGATATATCTGAGTATGTTTCGAAAAAATAAAAATATATAGGTTTCCGTACAACGTGCCCGGCTATAAAACGGATTGGAGTTTTTCCGTTGTCCGTTTAGCAGGTTCTGTATTATAGAAGGAAATAAAATAATTCTTCCAAAAAAAAGCCATTTTTGAATAACTGTTGTTGCAAGCTTTTAGTCAGACTGTGGTTCTCCAAACAGGATTATTACTCCTTTTCACCAGAACGTTCTGAGTTAAACCCATTTTTCTTGTTGAAAAAGGGAAAAATATTGGGGTCCAGGAATATTATAAAAAAGCCCTCTATTTTACTACAACGTCTAGGAAAGCTAAAATATGGATGAAGTGACATTTCTTTATTAATTCTCCGAGAGGTACACGAGATAAAAGTATATTTCACAAAAATACTACCTGAAACAGCGTGTTATGTCGTATTCATTCGTTGCATTTGCTGCCGCTGTTCATCAAGATCACGCATATGCTCGGCTTTTGCTTCATGATGGGCTGCTTGATTACCTAACGCCCGGGTAGAAAGTTCAGCCAGGCGATTTTTTCGACCGTATAGGACAAGCAGATCTCCAGTCCGAAGGCGGAGTTCTCTTGGTGGAACCCCAATGTAGTCTTCGCCAGACCGCTTGACTCCGAGTACGAGAAGACCCTCATCTTCCAGGCTGAGTTCACCTATCGTGCGGTTCGCCAACCAGATATGTTCCCCAATTTCAATCTCAGCAATGCGATAATCCTCTCGAAGATGAAGCAAAGCAGCATAATCTCTTAAATCAAGCGTGGTGTAGCGGGCTAATAAACGTTCAATAATAGGCGTAAGAATTCGGTTGAATATCCGGCTTCGCGCCAGTCCTAAGATCAGAAATATTCCTAACACCAGTACTAGCAAACGCTCCGGTGTTGCCTGTCCGGCTCCAACGAACGAGAGCATTAGTGTTGCAATGGAAGTCACTACACCTACAGAGCCAAGCCGAATAAGTAAAGAAGCAATCCTGCGTCGTGCTGGATGTTTCACGATGTTCTCTGCTTCGCCAGTTGTGAATCCCGCACCCGAGAAGGCTGAGAGCGCTTGAAATTGTGCTACTTCCTCCGATAAACCTGTCATCAAAAATGCCACGGCACCTATGCGGATCACCAGCATAGAGAGTGCTAAAACAATGAGAAGGGAAACGACTGAAATCATGGCAACTACTTTTTTTGGAACAAGATCTCAAAGTATAACTATAATAGGCTGCAAGTTTACAGTCTATCAATCGTTAGGTTTTAAGAATTCATTAAAACAATCTGTTACAAATATAAGAATTTTGTTTGAGCATAACTTCGAATGGCAGAACAACCGGCTCAAAATTTCCTAAAACGTCTTGGGGATTCGTCAGAGTAGAGAACCTGAATTTGTCAGCTTAGTATTGGTTGTTGGTCAAGTTAATTATTTTCTTACTAACGGAGCCGCTTATTGGCGATGAACCGTTGTGTGTGCCTTGAATGGTAAATATAGTTCTTATAAAAGAATGTCCCAAAGGGTGAAAGTCCCGAATGCACGGTAGTAACGCACTGAAGCATTAGTAAGTCGCAAGCTTGTTAAGGGTGACCTTAGAAGTGAAGTAAGCGAGACTACAAAAATCTGAACCGACGAACAGGAACAGAATATGAGACATAGTTACTTGGGTAAGTAAGCACATCATTACAAAGCCCCAAACTTTAAAAGGAGCACCTATGTAGATTCTGCGGACTTAGATTGAATGGTATTTACCTTACCAAGCGAGATCTCTATAGCCACGTGGAGCAGAACAGAGAAGTCAGCCGAGGTCATAGTACCTATAGCCACAAGCTGTGCAAAGCACAGAAGTCTCACAAGTAGGGAAGGACTGAATGTGACCCTTCTTGAAATTAGATTAGGAGCATTGATTTTCATTATTGGGTGATCGATTCCCTAGAAAATTTGTAGCCTAATTATAAAGTAAGGAATAGTTTCAATCGGTGTAAAGAGCGATTAGAAAGATGGGATACAAACCGCCGTACAAGAGACCCGTATTTACGGTGGTGTGAGAGGCGAACTCCGCTCCTATTTTGGGTGGAGCTGTCTACTCGATTATGAGCTTTTTTACTTTCTTCATTGTCACTGGAAAATTGTCCATGTTTAAGTCTCTTATCTCCATTCCAAGGCCCCTTATTTAGTTCTATATTTGTAGTGTAACAAAAATAAGTCAAAATGAAATTTAAAAATTTAATCAAATTAAGTAGCTTAGTTCTAATTCTAGGAATAACAATTCAAACATTTTCTCAATCTAAAAAAAGTAATATTATGGACAACACAAAAAATGAAAACATCGGATTATTAGTAATCATGAAAGCGAAAGAAGGTAAGGAGCAAGAAGTGAAAGAGTTTCTTCTAGGTGGTTTATCATTGGTAAAGGCAGAACCAAAAACTGAATCTTGGTTTGCATTTCAAATAGATGAACAAACTTTCGGAATTTATGACACATTTGAAGCTGAAGAAGGCAGACAGGCACACTTAAATGGAGAAGTGGCAAAAGCCTTATTGGCCAACGCTGGAGAACTTTTAGAAGGTTTTGATTCTAGCAGAGACATTAAGACTGTTGATATTCAAGCAAGTAATCATAAAGTGGGTAATCAGAATAAGGGATTGTTGGTGATTATGAAAGCCAAAGAAGGAAAGACATCTGCAGTGGAGGATTTCTTACAAGCGGGCAAGTCATTGGTAAGTTCTGAGCCTGCAACTTTATCATGGTATGCTTTTAAAATCAATGAAGAAACCTATGCCATTTTCGATACGTTTGCAGATGACGCTGGCAGAGATGCTCATTTAAAAGGGAAAGTAGCAGCAGCGTTGATGGAGAATGCGCCTGTAATTTTGGAAGGCTTTGATGCTTCAGCAATTCAAAAAATTAACATTCTAGCTTCAAAATAAATATTTGATTTAAGAAAGGAGTGCTTTTGGCACTCCTTTCTTTTTAAATTTGAATGAGCTAAAAAATAAAGTTAGTATGGCCCAAATAATTATAGACAAACAAAACGGGGAACTTGCGTTTAGATTAGAAGAGTTCAACGACCTAAGCCAGTTTGATCATTTACAAAGAAGAAATTATTATTCTATCGTTTTGTTATGTGGAATCAGCTATGAACTAAGCGTTGATTTTCAAAGTTTTGAATTACAAGGAAATCAAATGATTTGTTTGGCTCCGTATCAACCTTTCATGATACGTTCTGAAGAAAAGTGTCAGGGTTATTTATTGAATTTTCATCCCGATTTTTTTTGTACATATAGACATCAAAACGAAATAGAGACCGAGGGATTCCTTTTTAATAATTTCCATGGTTTACCCTATTTTACTGTAAACGAGCAAAGCCTATTTCTTAATTTGATTGATCAAATTTCGAAAGAGATGGACAAAGACTCAATCGCTCAGCATGAAGTTCTTGTGGCATTTTTAAAAGTGTTTTTAATAGAAGCGGTCAGACATAAGAAACAATTCGATCAACAATTAACTCCCAGATTGTCAGATTCAAAAACAGAAATTTTACAAAATTTAGTCGATGCAATTGAGAGTAATTATTGCAAATTACATTCTCCCCAAGAATACGCAGATGAACTAAGTGTAAGTCCTAAAACTTTAGCCGGTATCGTCAAGAAATATCTCAATCAAACGACTTCATCCTTAATTTCAAATAGGATCATTATTGAGGCGAAACGAGAACTTTATCTAACTTCTAAACCAGTGAAACAAGTTGCTGCTTTTTTAGGTTATGACGATGAATTCTATTTCAGTCGTTTTTTTAAAAAGAAGGTAGGAGTATCACCTGATATTTATCGTAAGACAGTTGGTTTTGCTAAACTAGAGTCAAATTAATTACTCACAACGGTCTTGTGTATGAAACGTAGCGTATAAATAAACGCTAACTTTTCGGATTTAGCACGAGCCGAATTTTTTATTTTTATGTTTAATTTTCTTTTCTAAATATAACTAAATAAAAAATTTGGCGTACTTTGTAAATATACAAAAACCTTTCGGAAAGCCTGTAATAGCTATGTTTTATACACGTTGTTGTGCATAGTGCTTTTTACGTTCAGCTTGGTTTTCCGATGTTTGTTATTTAGTTCGGATTGAGCGTTGGCAAGACATACTCTTTTGCAATTTTTGGCTTATGTGATGGCTGAAGCGAATTGCGAATGTGTATGGCTTTTAGCTTTGGCTATTCGTTTCTATATAATATTCTTGGTCAAGACCTTTTTTTTCTTTTTTGATTAATTCAATTAAATCTAAAACTTTTGATTCCTGTATTTCATCAATTTTGAAATTAGTTGTTTGGTTATCAAATCGTTCTCTATTACCATTTTTTCTTAAAACACTTTTAATATTCTCAGGAATAAAAAATGTCGCTTTTTCTGATAAATGCTTTTTATATTCATTAAGGTAAATTCCAATTCCTGCAATATCAAAATCTCCAAAATGCAAATAATTATTGGGAATTGAACTCATCCATTTTATAAAATCTTTATTTTGGTTTTGTGGATAACGTGAAACGAACAAAGGTTTTATATTTTTAAACAAGTATTTTTGTTCTTGAATTTGACTAAAATTTTTAGCATTCTCAACACCAATAACGGTTATTTCTTTTGGGATTTTAAAAGATTCATAATCATATATAAAAACAAAGCTTCCTTTAGTAGGATTGATGATTATGGTTTCATTATTCAGTTCTGCCTTTATAGAATTATAACTATTCATTAAAAACCCCTTAAAAGCTCTCTCTTTTGATTTTTTGGAATCTGTTGTGATTTTTACAAGTTCAGCACGAGTTGAATTTTTATTTTCTAAAGCCAAGATATAATTGTTCAAATCATTAATTTGTAACTGATTTGCTAAATAAGTGTGTAAACTCGATTTACTTACTAACTCTAAGGACTTTTTGTGCTTTCCTTTTCGAGTTATAATATTCTCAGATACTAAATCGTCAATTAATCTACTTTTAGCAGAGTGATTAGGAATAGATTCTCCATTGATTAGTTGTACTAATACTTTTGCTATTTTTAATGTTAATTTCATTATTTAAGAACTTTGGTATTTACTTTAACCAATCGATTAATTTTTGTGATGTATTTTTTAGTGTTGCTTTGGGATTGTTCTTTTGCAAGTTTATATGTGTATTTATAATCTGTAGCATTTTGACTTGTTGGTGAACCATTAATTAGTAAAATGTTTCTTTCGTTCGCAAATCTTAAAATCCCTTTAACATTATTTGGGTGAAGTCTTCCTATTTCATCCATCATACAATGTAATTTAAAGTCTTTGAATTTTTTAGAAGCACTATCTTTAAAAACATTTAGAAGTAAAATGTTTATCATAGCTTTTACTAAAACATCTGTTCCCTCACTACCAACATTAGAAAGTTTTTCAACCCATCCAGAATCATTATCATTCTCTATTATTCTAAATTGTAAATCAAAAGACTCTGAAAGTGTTAGAGTTGTGCTTTTTGACTTTAATAATTCTTTGACTAGTTGTTTTAATAAATCTACCGCTTTTTGATTTTTCGAATTACTTTCTGAAGAAGTAAAAAGATTTGTTTCTCCTAAAGCAAGACTGTTTTCATCATTAAACTCTTTTATCTGAATTAATAATTTGACGATTGGATTAGAACTTTCTAAAGTTTTCATTTCCATTCCTTTGATGGCTTGAACAAAGTTTTTGCCAATAAAATCATCATTATTTTTTTTGATTATTTTTTCAATTTCTCCTTTTTTAGAGTTCAGTTCAGTTGTTTCTCTGCCTATTAAGCGAATGATATTTGCAAATCGATTATTTACTCGATTTTCATATTCGTTAATTTTATCCAATTCGATAAATTCTTTAAGTTCAGATGCAAAGTTTAAAAATTCAATATCTTCATTTAATTTTACTTTAAAGCTAAATATATTCTGTTCGCTAAAATTACCTGTAAATACATTTGTAGATTGTTGTAACTCTTTAAATGTCTCGATTCCTTTATAATGGTTGTCATTTATTTCTGTGATAATTGAGATAGCAGTTTTTGTCTCGACAATTTCTCTAATTGGCTCAGAAAAATAAATGTGAATGCTTTTGTAGGTTTCCGATTTTTCTTTAAACTCTAAAATTTTATTTTCGTCATCATCAAATTCATCAATTTTAGATTTTATTGAATTTACAAATTGCTCTTGTTTAGAATATTTTGAATTGATTTTATTCAACTCAATTTTATGTTCATTTACTATTGAAGCTTGCTTTTTTTCTAAACTAGTTTTCTCAACTTTTAATTGAGGTACTTTGTCAAAGAGTTCTCTTTTGTCTTTGTTGTACTCAATAACAATTGTTTCGTTCTCTTTTATATAATCTAAGTCTTTTTCTATATCGTTTAATCTATTATCAATTATATTGAGTCTTTTCGTGTCAGCTCCTTTGTTGTCTAATTCTGAGGTTTGTTCTTTTTTGAGCTCTTGAATACGTTTATTTGATACTTCTTTACCGTTTGAGATAGAAGTTTTTGTTTCGGAAATGGTATTGTTTCTAATTTCCTCTAAAGATTTAATTTCATTATTCCGTTCCTTTTCTTTTAAGCTTGTTTTACGCCTTATTCCTTTCTTAATAAGTTCTAGGTTGTCTTTAGCTTTTAATTTCTTTGAGGCAATCTCATCTAAATCATTTTCTAGTTTTTGTAAAATAGCTTCTTTTTCCGATTTAGCTTTTGAAACCCATTCATCCAAATCAATCTTATTTTTCTTTAACTTTTCTTCGTTTTGTGATATTGTATATTCATTTTCTGCAATAACTTCTTTAAGACTATTTAGTTTTTTCTTAAATTTAGTTTTCAGCTTTTTTAAACTTTCCTCTTTATTTGCATTAAGTTGCTTAATAGTATTTTGAATTTCAACAATCTTACCTTTGTACTCCTTAATTTCTTGATTGTATTCTTTGACAGTTTTAATACTGTTTTTTAAGGTGTTTAAGTTTAACTCTATACCAAATAGGGTAGAGGAAGTACTATCAATTAGTTTAGGGTTTAGTTCCGTGTTGAATAATACATTGTCTTCATCAATTACTTTACCTATGGTGTTTTGCCAATTAGGGATATTATTGTCATTCAGCCAGCCGTAAAGAGAAGATTTACTTTGTTGAATTTTGTTTTCAATTTTCTCGATTTTAAAAGCTGTTTTTTGACTTTTTTCTTTTTCTTTCTCAACTGATGAATTATTAATTCTTTCAACTTCTTTTGCCTCTAATTCCCATTCTTTACGAATTGTAGCTGTTTGATTTGTTGAATTTAGTATAATGCTTTTCGAACTTGAAATTTTGTCATCAAGTGTTTTTTTATCGTCTTTACTCTTCTCAATTTCTGTAGAGAAAAAGGTTTTATGTTTTAATTCTGATTTGTTTCTCTTTAACCTATTTTCATTTTCTTTTATTTTTTCTAAAACATTGTAACCTTTATCTACTTCATCTTTATTTTCTTCTTTAATTTGATTTATCAATTTTTGGTAGGTATCAAATACTGAATTCTTATTCTCTCCAAAAACACGCTGTATTTTGTTGATTTCTGCGTTTTGCGTATTGGTAAACTCTTGTTGTTGATTTTGAATTTGGGAAATGAGAGCTTGAAATTTCTGACTAATTTCTGTGAATTTAGAGGTTAGCAGATTTTTTTCGTCTCCTAAAGTTTTTTGTTCAATAGTTAAAGCATCTTTCTTTGTAACTTTTGAAATTATTTGATTGATATTTTGATTGTCATAATCAACCTTTTTTTCTTTCGATTTCGTTAATACTTTTTTGAGATAATCAATATCCGAAATTAACTTTTGTTCTCTTTTTAAATGAAGCTCTTTTAAATTTTCTTTACTTTTATATATGGTATTTAACTCATTATTTTCTTTCTTAAAACTAGAAGATAAAAGTGGCTTTTCATTTTCTATGTAATTTATTCGAGATGCTAATTCATAAGCTAGCTCTTTCTTTTCCCTTTTTAGGAAATTGTAAACTCTGAATCTATCAATAATTTTATCAGCTTGTTTCCTAACAACAATTTGCCCTTTTCTATTTTCTTTAAACCATATTTTAATATCGTTAATTTGAGTTTCAAAATCACGTAAATGATTTTTAGAATAATTCTCAATATCGATAACAAATTCCTCCTCATTTAGAGAATTTATTATGGTGTCTTTAATAAATTTCGCTTCTAAATTAGTATTGAGAAGTACGTTTTGAATAGTTCTTGGTATATTTTGATATTGCTTACTTTCTATTAAAGCATACTTTTTAAGTTCAGGTTTTAATCCATTATTATCTCCATAAATAATTCTACGAAAATCTTCATAACTCTTTATTAAATTTGTGTAATAAATCTCTTTACCAAAAGCATTTCTAATTTTATCCCAACTTTCAAAAGCTCTATTATCTTTATCGATAAATAATTCTCGCTTATACTCAGAATTAAAAAACCTGAATGCAACTTTTCCATTTACTTTGTAAGCTAAAACACAAAAAGGAATGTTGTCTTTTATAATTTCGTAAATAATATATGAGTTTTGATATTGAAAATAATAATCATCAAATCCCCTTTTCTCTCTCGGTATCCCAAGCTTTGTTTTATTTGCATTGTAGAAAAATAGAATAGCACGAAGCAATGTGCTTTTCCCAACACCTTGCGTTCCAATTAAATGAACATTTCCATCTAATTCAATTTCTGCGTATTGTACAGATGCGCTATTTATAAAAACTATTTTATTTAGGTATCTCATTTTCTATTTCTTCGGGAATATTAATAGCTATTATAATGTCTTTCAAATAATTTAGTGAAGTAAGTACTTTGTATGTTTCTGAAATCTCGTTTTCTAATGTTATAAAATTATCTTTTTCAAGTTTCTCAATTATTTTTTTTATTCTATCTGAGTAACTTTTTTTGTCAACACCAATTTTTTTTAATTGTTCTAGTTTGGTTTTTAAATCTGCATTGTTTTTTAGTTGATTTACAATGTCTGATGGTGAAAACCTAAAGCCTACATCAAAAGAAGAATCAAAAGTTTTAAAAAAGTCTAGTATGTCAATCCAATTAAATGCTTTTTCTAGTTTCCTGTCTAAGTCTGCATTATTTTCTATACGACTGAAATAGAAAAATTCATTGCCTTGTTCTAAGATATAGTTGATTTGATAAAAGTATTCGTATAAATCTTCAAATGTTTCTTCATCTTCTAAAATCCTATAAAGCTTTTGAATGTCATCATTTGGGCTGTTTGAACAGATGAATTGTCCTTTGCGAAGCACGTCAAATATTTCTGATGTATATTTTGTAATCATTAAAATTTATTTTGAAAATACCATAGCATATTCAATACCATTGGTGATTTGGAAATTGTCTTTTACTTTTAATTCTTGCTCATATTGAGAAATGATTTGGCAGAAGATTGTTACTCGTTCATTAAAATCTACGTCTTTTGAAAAATCATAATTTAAAATAAAATTGAATAAATTATCACTTGTAGCGACAAATCGATTTCGCACTTCTTCTAAATTAATCATTATTTCTTCCTCAATACTATATTCAAGATATTCATTAGAAATACTATCTGCTATTTCTGGCTTGAAAAGTAACCTATCTTTATGCTGTTTAGCAATTCGTTTAATTGCTTCAAAAGCTCGTTCATCTTCTCTAAGAAAATTGATAGATAAATTTAAAGACTGATTTGTTCTTCCCTCAAAAATCACGTGATTCTTATTTGATACTATTTGTTTAATGTCTGTTTCTGCTTCAATAGTAAAATTATCTTTTAAATATTTTAGTTTTCGTAATTTCTCTAAGAATTTTCCTTGCTGTTTTATTTGATTTAGAAAATCAATTATCTGTTTTTCTATTTCAATTAGGTTATGTGAGCATTCTCCTAGCTGATGTTTTAATTCAATAATAATTCGATTCAATTCTTCATCTAAGGCTCTATTAAAAAAAGTTATTTCTTCCTCGTTAATAAGAGTCAATGTTTGCTGTATCAAATTTGTTACTATTGTTCTTTTCTCATCAAGGTGTTCTAACTTTAATTGTTTGTTCTTGTAATTAGATTCGTTTTTAAAGGTGTTTTCAATATTTCTTCTTAAATCTACCACACTTCGTAGTGTGACAAGTCCCATATTTCTAAACGTTTTTTTTATTAGTCTTAAATATGAATATCTGCGATTTTCATTAGGCTCATTTAAAAAATAAAGGATATGTTCTTTTATAGTTTTGATATTATCATCAATGTAAGACAAGTTGATTTCTTCACTAACATAAAGTACTTGTTCAAAGAATTCTAAAAATTGACCATCAAGTTCTAATAAGCCTCCGTTTCTCTTATTACAGATTTTTCTATTAACTTATCAATACGATTTTCTTCGTAATCAACCAGTTCTAGTGCATCACTCAATCTGTAGTCTATGGATTTTCTTTTACTAAACATTTCAGATATCAGTTTTTCCTCTCTTTTCAAAGCGGTAACCAATTCTTTTATGTCATTGAAAGTATTCATCGTTTCGTTTTGTGCGTTGGCAGAAAAACAGCTCTTTTGGTTTTTTTAGCGTTGGCTTATGTGTCGGCAAAAACCAAATGTGCTGTTTGTGCGGTTGGTTTTTTTTAGTTCAAATTTTAATGGTTTGCACGATTTTTTGCATTATGCACAACGTGTTTGTATATGAAAAGTTGCGTGTAAATAATCACCAACCTTTCGAATTTAAACTGACCATAAATATATAAAAAAGCCAATGAATTAAGCACTTTGCAGCAATTTTTTATATACGTCTTAAGTTTGATTCTTGTTAAATTTAAGTTATAAATCAGAAAGAACAAAGAGAGGATTAAGGTTATGATATACGGTG
>NZ_JAVRBG010000024.1:0-11535 GCF_031845265.1 Mesonia ostreae
TCATAACCTTAATCCTCTCTTTGTTCTTTCTGATTTATAACTTAAATTTAACAAGAATCAAACTTAAGCCGTATATAATTAATGGCTGGTTCTGGACTGCTTACGAAAATCCTCGCGGATTTTCTATTTGGTGTTTATTTGCTATATTTCGTGCTTAAAACACGCCACTAATCATATACAAACACGTTGCCCACAATATAAAACCACGAATATGAAGAGAACATTTAGAGAAATAATTTTGACTTTTAGTTTATGCTTAATTGCAACATTTGGATTTACACAATCGAAGGAAATTCAAATTGAATTTTTGGGGAATTGTGGATTATATTTAACTGATGGAACGACTAATATCTATACGGATTTTCCATATAAATCTGGAGCACACGGTTATATGGAATTTGACGAATCTGAATTAGATAGTATAAAGGACAATTCAATATTTATTTTTACTCACAAACATTCTGACCATTACTCAAAAAAGAATTTAAAAAAAGTAATTAGAGAGAAAGGCGGAACGAAATACGGAGTTTCAAACATATCTGAATTGGAAAAGTTAAACAATACTCTAAATGACTTTGAGATTAAAGCATTTAAAACCAAGCATAAGGTTTTTGGAATAAACTTTAGACATTATTCCTATCTAATAACTTGGCACGGAAAGAAAATTTACTTGTCTGGCGATACAACAAATCCGGAGACAATTGGAAAAGTAAAGAATATCGACTTGGCATTTATTCCATATTGGCTTTATGAAAATGCTAAAGAACAAAATATTGAAATTGATGCAGATGAAATCGGAATTTATCACTTACATCCATTACAAATTGAACCAGCTGAAAAATTCTTTAAAGAAAAAGAAAACGAGCATCCATTAACCGAAAAAGGTAAAATAATTACGATTGAATTATAAACTGAATAAAATCCTGTGGGCAACAACGTGTATAATTAATGGCTAGTTCTCGCCTACTTACGAAAATCCTCGCGGATTTTCTATTCGGTTTTTATTTGCTAAATTAGGTGCTTAAACACGCCACTAATCATACACAAAACCGTTGCCAGTAATTTGATGAAAACCGAACAACTAAAGGAATTTTACGAGTCACTATCTGAATTGAATAATGGATTTACTCATTATACTTTCGTATGGAATCAATTCAATATTGATTATTTGGCAATTATAGAAAGTGAGCCAGAAACTCAAACGAATGATTATTTTCTTGACAATCCTTACAAAAGAAAACACAATATCAAATTCAAGGAATTAGAGAATGAACATACAAAAACCAATACAACACTTGTAAATGGAATGTATGTTCTGATTTATGCTCATTTTGAAAGTTATTTAAAAAATATGCTTGATTTTGCTAAAACCATTGATTCTAATATTCTGACTTTAGAGGAGAAATCTGATAGTTTTGGAGAAGATTCAATAGTTGTAGACAAAGTACTGAATCGGATAGGAATTAATAAAGTGGAATTAGAAAATGAACTAATTGACACTTTAGACTATTTAAGATTAAAAAGAAATAAATTAATACACACCAATTCTAATAATATTAGCGGAACAATATCGGAATTGATTAAAAATAAAGGAAAGCAATTAAATGATTTTTGGAATGAAAACTTACCAAGTTCACTTCAAGGAATCGAATTCACAGATAAAGAGAATTTTACCGAAATCACTTTTAGTATTGTAATAGACACAATAAATACTTTGAGAAGAATTGCTTTAGAAATTAACGACATAATAATCAAAAAACTATCTAAAGAAAGTATTTTAAATAAAGTAGTAATTCTGGAGTTTCAGAAAATGCATAAAGGAAAAATAAACGGACTTACAATAGAACGAAAAATTTCAAAATTTAGAGCATTTTGCAAATCTGAATTTGGAATGGAATTGGATGAAAATGACATCGGAATTTACAAAAGTAGTATAGCTTAAGGGTTAAAGCATCCCCTCGGAGAAGAAACGATTAGTTCCTTGTCCAAGGGACGAATGTGGTTCGAGTCCACATACTGCACAAAAAAACTACTGGCAACAACGTGTATAATTAATGGCTAGTTCAAGCTTACTTACGAAAATCCTCGCGGATTTTCTATTCGGTTTTTATTTGCTAAATTAGGTGCTTAAACACGCCACTAATCATACACAAAACCGTTACCTACAAGCGGAAAAACAAAACGCAATTCGATTAAGAACCGAATCCATTAAATAGTATTCTCGCTACTGCCGATAGTATTCTCACTACTGCCTATAGTATTCTCGCTACTGCCGATAGTATTCTCGCTACTGCCGATAGTATTCTTGCCACTGCCGATAGTATTCTCGCTACTGCCGATAGTATTCTCGCTACTGCCGATAGTATTCTCGCTACTGCCGATAGTATTCTCGCTACTGCCGATAGTATTCTTGCTACTGCCGTTAGTATTCTCGTTACTGGCGTTAGTATTCTCGCTACTGCCGATAAAATTCTCGCGACCACTTTAACAAATCTTGTGTGCGATATTATAATTAGAACATCAATTGAGAAAATATTTATTTAAATCACTCTGGCGATTGAAAAACAGTGCGAAAAAAAAAAGCCTGTAGGTAACATCGTGTATAAAAAATGCTTATTTTAGTGCTTTACCAATGTAGAGGCGCGTTTGCCCGCTTTCGATTTTCCTTCGGAAAATACTCGCGGACTTAAACGCACTTCTTATACACAAAACCGTTGCCAGTAATTTAAAAATGACAGTACTCAAAGCAATTTTACTTACTTTATTCTTGATTTTAGTTTTTACTTTAACTCAGGTTGGATTTCTATTGTTGATGTATAAAACTGAATTGATACCTGAAACGTACCAAACTCATTATGGAGTAACCATCGGGTTATCATTTATTATTGCATATCTAACAACTTTCAAAATTTTCTGGAAATCTACTTGTGATATTAATAAATCTCTAAATCTAAAGAATATTGATTTTAAGTTAATGCCTTATTTAATCTTGATTGTTGTCGGACTTCAATTATTGGATAGACCTTTTTGGGATTTAGAAAGAATATGGAATTTCCTCAACTACTCTGAATTCCAAACAGACATTAGCTCATTTAGTGGATTTAGACCAGCACTTTTATATGGTTCAATATCATCTTTAATAATTGCACCGATTTTTGAAGAGCTATTTTTTAGAAAATTTTTATTGCAAAACTTATTGAAGAAAAACAGTAAGATAATTGGATTACTAATTTCAAGTTTTTGCTTTGCTATTATACATATTGAGACACCATTGAATTTAGTTCCGACCTTTATTTTTGGAATAATTAGCGGACTAATATTCATCAAAACTAAAAGAATAATCTATTCAATTATTCTACATTTTTTAGTTAATTTAATGGTTCAAACATTGTATGTTTTCGATGTTACTTTTGACAGGTGGTTGCTAACTTTAGATTTTAATTTTATATATTGGATATTGTTTTTAATCGGAATTGGAATAACCTACTTTGCGACAAAAAAACTACTGGCAACAGCGTATATAACTCATAGCTAATTATTTGCATAATCGAAGTTAAAGCGTTTTGGAAAGTCGCCAAATTTTTAAATTTGACGATTTCCAATAAAAAAGATAAATAGTAAAATTTAAAAATCTGGCTTGTGCTCAATCCGAAAATAATTTTCTAATTTGCAAGCTACGAGCCATATACAAAACCGTTGCCAGTAATTAAAAAAAATATTATATTTACACAATATTAACAATTAAAACATATTATTTATAAAAAAATTAAAATTACTATCATTTACTGCATTATTTTCAGTAATTATGCTTTATCCAACTAAATCAGAAGCAAAACATCACTCTGGTAATTATGTTAATGACGAAGGGTGTTTAGTTGTATGGTCATACGATACAACATTTTTTGGTTTAATAACGTACAACAAATATGAAGAAGAATTTTGTAACAATGATGGTTCTCCCGTAAATTTCGACTAAGTTTAACCATAATTATTTATAAATTAAAAACTAAAATGAAAAAAATTATTTTTTTTCTATTTTTGATATACCTTCCAGCTAATTCTCAAATACTAAAAGGTATTATTATCGATAGCCAAACTAAAGAAAAACTTCCTTATGTTAATATTTCGCTATTCAATAAAAATATCGGCACTTCAACAAATGAAAATGGATATTTTAAATTTGAGATATCAAAAAAATCATCTCAAGATTCTTTATTGATATCTTTTATAGGCTATAAAGATAAAATTATACCTTTAAAAAATTATACTTCTAAAATTTCAAATAATATTAAAATAGAGCTTGAACAAAAGAATGAGTTATTAAATGAAGTTTATATTTCTGATAATAAAAAAAATTATAGTTTTATTAATCATAATTTAGGCACTTCAAGAGAAAGGACATTTATCGCATCTGTTCCGTATGGCGATGAGATTGCTACATTAATTGAAAACCCAAGAGAAAAAAATGGAAAGTTAGTCGAATTAGTTCTTAAATTTAAAAAAAGAAGTAGTGATCAAATAAAAGTATTTAAAACTTATTACAGAATAAATTTTTATAAAAATAATTTAGAAAACGGTCCAGGAGAATTATTGACATATAAAAATATAATAATTAAACCAGAAAATAAGAACAATAAAGTAAAATTAGAACTGAAAAATCTTAAAATTAAACTACCTAAAAATGGTTTATATATTGGGATTGAAGCTATAAATCCACAAACCAATAACCCTACCTCTAACTTATACTTAACCACTCCTAATATTTTATATACCCATGATGATAAAAGTCTTACTTATGGGAGATTTAGAGGAGGAGAATGGCATGAAAAGAAAAGAAAATCAGTTTTTAAAAAAAATAAATTTACAGTTCCGCTTATCGATTTAAAAGTGGTTTATGAAAAATAAAACTACTGGCAACACCGTATATAATGAATAGCGGGGTTTGGCTCTAAACCAGAAATTTTGGTATATTTGGTTTGTCGCCAATTTTTGTTTTAATCACTTTGAAACAAAAAAGATAAAAGATCAAAAACAAAAATTGGCTTGTGTTTAGCGGAATATTCTCTCTTATTTGCCCGCTACTCATCATATACAAAACCGTTGTATGTAATTTAAGAATCGTAACAAAACAAGTAACTTTCAACAAAAAAATAAATGAATATTTCCTCTTTTCACCTTGTAAAAATTCCATTTGGAAAAGCGATTAAAGGATTATTTATAAACTTAATAAAAACGAACACAAAAGGTCTAATTTATTCTGAATATATGACCGCAATGACTCTAGGTTCTCCTATTCTATCACCTTCTCGTTTTTTAATAAGAGAAATAGCAATCTTTGCTCAATGGGAAAGCGAAGAAGACCTTGAAAACTTTTTAGAAAAAGACAATTTTGGAAAAATACTAAACAAAGGTTGGCACATTCGCTTAGGTTTTATGAGAGAATGGGGAAAGATAAAAGACTATAAAGTACCAAAGGAAAAAGAAATCTTAGACAATCCAAATTCTCCTGTAGTTGCAGTAACAATTGCTCGTATGAAACCTCTAGCAGTTCCAAGATTCTTACATTGGGGAAAACCAGTTGAAAAATTAGTTAGAGATCATTCTGGAACATTACTTTCTCTTGCATCTTTCAAGTTTCCGAATACAGTTTCAACCTTTTCAATTTGGAAAAATGTAAAAGAAATGGAAAGTATGGTTCACGGTCATAGTAAAATGCCTAAACCTAAAAGACACTCAAATGCAATGAAAGAAAGAGAGCGTAAAAATTTTCATTTTGAGTTTACAACTCTTAGATTTAAACCACTTTCAGAATATGGTTCTTGGAAAGGCAATAGCAATTACACTAAGAAAACTGTTTAATAATGGGGATTCTTTTTATAAAACAGAACTTTCAAGATTGGATTACTCAACAATGGGTAATTGTTTCAGGTAAAAAAATCAATTCAAAAGAATATAAATGGTTGTTAGGTCCATTTGGAAATACAAATGGAATTGGCGAAAAATTTATTAAGCAGTTAGAAGAAAACGAAAATTTAGAAATCTGTAAATCTGAACTAAGTAAAGGGTTAATAAATTCAATTAACCAATTAAAATTACCACCAACTGAACTTAATAAGTTATCAAAAAACGTAATTGACTTTTACGAAAACACGAGTAGTTATGAATTTGAATTGAAAACTAAATGGAATCCAATTTTCAAATTTTTCGGCTACCTCCTTAAAATACTTTTCAGTAATAGAATTGAGCAACTGAACATACCTATGAATAACAGCAAGAACGCTAAGGGAATGAATAGCGATATTATTCAACTTATTGATAAAAAAACTAAAAAAGTAAAACGAACAATTTGGTTAAGAACATTTAAAGAAACGAAACAAGTTGTTTATTCAGGTGTTTATGAAACTTGTACAATTCCAAATGGAACAACTTGCATTAAAGCAATGTTTCCATTACCAAACGGAAATGCAACAGTTATTTTACAGCCAAGCGTTGGTAATAACGGAGAGTTAATCTTAAAATCTGCAGGTAGGAAAATTGGAGATAGTGGATTTTACTTTTTGCTAAAAGACAAAAATGGAATTCTATGGACAAATTATATAAAGTCATTTAAAGACAACCTAACGGTGAGTTTTAATGACGGAAAAATAAAAGCAAACCAAAAACTGACATTTTACGGCTTGAAAGTTCTTAATTTTGAATACGAAATAAAAAAAACTACATACAACACTGTGTATAGTTCATTGCTAGAGCCGTTTTTAAGTCGAAAAGGGTAGGAGTGTTTAAGTTCAGAATATTTCATTAAATTTATCGCTAACATTACGCAACGAAACCATACACAAACACGTTGGCAACAAGCTGAAAAATTCGTTAAACCAAGAAAGATATTGATTGAATTTGATAATTTAGTATCTTTGATAAAAAGAAACTCGAAATGAATATAGAAGCTCGAAAAATAGAATTTATTCAAGAATTCCTAAAACTTCAAAGCGAGGAAGCAATTTCCAAGCTTGAGAAAATATTGAAAAAGGAAAAAGACACTTCTGACGAAAGGCTTTTTAAGCCTATGACCATTGATGAGTTAAACAAACGAATTGACAAATCAGAATCGGATTTCAAAAACAATCGATTTAAAACAAGTTCTGAACTTTTAGCCAAATACGAATAATGAATTTTAAAATTATTTGGTCAGACTTTTCGGAAACTCAACTTGACGAAATTTATGAATATTACGAAAAGAAAGCAAGTTTAAAAGTTGCTACTAAAATTGTAACTGGAATAATTAAAGAATCGGAAAAATTAATCAAAGCGTCCTTTATTGGACAAGAAGAAGAATTACTTAAAGATAGAGAAATTCAATATCGTTATTTGGTTTTCAAAAACTACAAAGTGATATATTCGGTTGATGAACAAAACGGATTTATAAAAATTGCTGATGTTTTTGATACTCGACAAAATCCACCGAAAATGAAACGAACAAAATAAAGCCTGATTGCCAACACCGTATATAATTTATTGCTAGTTCTTGCCTACTTACGAAAATCCTCGCGGATTTTCTATTCGGTTTTTATTTGCTAACTTTAGTGCTTAAACCACGCAACAAACCATATACAACAACGTTGGCAGAAATGTAAAAAAAAATGATACTTGATAATTTAGAAATTGCGTCAACTGAAAATTCAGTAATAAAAATAAAAGTAAATCCTTTCATTTATCAAGATGGTAAAAATCCCCGGCTACCTAGAAAACAGTCAAAGGGTTATACTCTTACCTCTGATACCAATTCTTTTTTTTCAACGGTCTTAAGTCAGATAAACATATCTTCTAAAATTACTAAATTCAAAGTTCATATTATCATTAATTGTGGAAAAGATAAATTAGGGAAAGCTGATTTAGATAATTACTCAAAAGCAATATTGGATGGTATTACTTCTTCAAGAAAAATTTGGAATGATGATAAACAAATAGACGAGTTATATCTCAAACGATATTATGTCAATGAGGATATTTCAAATATATTAATCAAAATCGAACAGATAAGAAATGAAATTGACAACAAAGATTAATTTAATAAGAGAATTATATTTAGAGCCTGACCATATCAATTTCTTAGAAAGTCTAAATCTGGATTTTGACTCCAAGATTGATTTTTCAAATGAAAAGATTGATGGTTTTATTAACCTTCTAGATAATAAACTTGAAGAATTAATACAACGTGAAGATGAACCATCTTGTTTAAATCTTGCCTACATAATTTCCATAATTGAGCAGAAAAGATTAACAGTAAATCTTGATTTTAACGATTATCCAGAATACAATCAGGAGAAATTTGAAGATGATGATTATGATGATGAATTCATTAATGAAGTCGAAGGTCTGACAGGAAAAGAACAGAAGAAACTTCAAAAAGAAGCAGTCAAAAGGTATAAAGAACTAGATCAGAATATTATTGTTTCTAGCTTTAAACGCTTCGTGATAAAAAATTATCCCCAAATCTTAAAGGGATTTGACCGTAGCATATATAGTAGTGCAAAATTGTCTTATTGGAAAAAAGAACACCTGTTTGATTTATGGCAAATACCTACAAAAGTCTATGAAAAAGTGAAGAGTGCCGAATATGAAGTTGAAGAAAAATTAAGAGAAGAAGTTGACAAATATGCGGAACATATGTACTCGGAGTGGTATAAAAACTACAAAATTTGGCTACAAAAAAATGGTTTAAAAAAATCCACTAAATTAAATATAAAAGATTACTTCAAATCAATAAAGGTCAAACCTAGCGCAACAATTATAGAAAGAATAAAGGAAAATTATTCCCCCGAATAAATAACACTTCTGCCAACAACGAATAACACAAATTGCGGAATACCTTCCAAAAATGGCATTTTTGACTACCTTTAAAAAGTAGTCTTTATCGGACAAACTCAAGTCGCCAAGCCGCAACTTGCGTTATTCGAGACGTTACCCAACATTTGACCAAACATTACGCTGAATTGAAAAAACTAAAATCTGACTTCACAATAAACGAAATTGGAAAGTTCCGATTTTATAGCGGAATTGCAATCGGAATTGGATTTAGCTTAATTTTAAATTCTCTATTTCGAATTACTTTAAAGCTTTGTAATATTGGAAAAGTTATTACGGATTTGAATTGGATAAATTTAGTGAATTACGAATTTTCAACTTATTATCTGACTTTAATCGGATTCGCTTCAATTGGATTTTCTTTTTGTTTTACGACTTATTTATGGATGAGCAAACCTTTTGCGACTGATAGAAGAAAAACTATAAGGTTGAGAATGGCTCAAATTAATCCGATTTGGATTTTATTTGGAACATTACTTTTTCTATTGCGAATGTTTTGGTTTCTTGCTGGAGTCGATTTGACAATTGAAAAAGATTTTGCGTATTTGGGATTTATGATTCCAATTTTTATTTATTTGTATTGTTGGAATTTAATTTCGGATATTTATAAAAGTAAAAAACCGTTTCTAATGACTTCGCTGATTATTTTAATTCTCGGAATTATGTTGAGCGGAATTTAGAAAATAAAATAAAAACGTTGGGTAACACCATATAATTTATTGCTAGTTCTAGCCTACTTACGAAAATCCTCGCGGATTTTCTATTCGGTTCTTATTTGCTAAATTAGGTGCTTAAACACGCAACAAACCATATACAAACACGTTCTATGCAATTTGAGAAAAATAGCGACTTTTAAATGAAACAAAAAATTAATAATATTCTCTCTGATGAACTAAAAGAAATTCTAAAAGATTTTCCTGAAAAATTAGCTAAATCAATGGAAATTCTTCAAAAGGAAATGCCTATAGGAATTTTAGAATTATCAAATTATGGGTGGTATTTAGGATATGATTCATCACCCAAAATGGCAGTCGAACTTGGTAGAAAATTAAAAAATGGTGATTCAAAAAAAGTAGATGATATTTTAACTAGATACTACGAAGAAGAATTAGATTTAGTGGAGAAAAGAATTATTGACCGCAATCCAAACAGAAAGTCAATTATTAAAGAAGCATTTAGTAATCACAGGAATAAAAAGTATTATTCCTCTATTGTACTATTATTAACTCAAATAGACGGTTTATGTTATGATGAAACTAAAAAACTGTATTTTAAAAATAACAAAAAATTACAGCGTTCAAGAATTTATAAACCAGAAGTAGAAGAAAAAATATCAGAGAAAGAAAGATTTATCATCGAAGGTTTTGAGATTCCTCTTAACCAGTCAACAGGAATTAGTGAACACACAGATAATATTTCGAAATTTCCCGTTAGACTAAATAGACACGAAATTTTACACGGAATAGATTATTCTTATGGAATAAAGATAAATTCACTTAAAATAATATCATTTTTAAATTATATAAATGACATTATAAGATATAAATAAAACTGCATAGAACACCGTATATAGCAAATAGCAGGGTTTGGTTTTAAACTGGAAATTTCGGTATATTTGGGAAGTCGCCAAATCTTTTGATTTGGCATTTTAACAAAAAAAATAAAAGCAAAATACAAAAGATTTGGCTTGTGCTTGGCGGAAAGGTTCTCGCCTATTTGCCCGCTACTCGCCATATACAAACACGTTAGCCATTATTAGAAAAACGAAACTCACGAATGAATAATACACCAAGAAAAGTAAAATTTTCGACCATAATTAATATTCTGAAAAAGAAACCAATTTCAATTATTTTTGGATTTGGTTTTACTGTATTTCCATTATTCATCGCAACAATTTTATTAATAATATTTTCATCGCTAGGAAACGAAACCCCAAAAGTTGATTATGAATTAATAAGTTCACAAGGAAAAGAAATCACAGCCGAAATAATAGATATTGAAACGCAGTATAATGTTACAATTAATGGAGTTCACCCAACAATTATATCTTACCAATATTCAGAGAATGGAAAAGAAACTGAATCTAAATATAAGGTTCTTGAAGAAAGAAAAATAGAAAAACTAGAAATTGGAAACAGTCTACAAATTAAAGAACTTAATGGAAATTCGATAGTGAAAGGCTTGAAGCCATATGATTTTCAAGTTGGTTTCTTATTACTTTTTCCAATCCCATTTCTGATTATTGGATTACCCTTTCTAATTTATTCAATTCGAAACTTGAAAAAAGAAGTCAAACTCTACAAATTTGGAAAAGTATTTAAAGGAAAAATTGTTTCTATGATACCAAAATCTGGACTTCCTATATCTAACGTTGGACAAGGTATAATTGTACATTATGAATATGAAACAATAAGCGGAAAAAAAATTATTGGAGAATCATTTACTACTGACTTTTCGATTATGAGTGATAAAAGGAAAGATGATTTCGTTCCGATTTTCGTTTCGGCTGAAAATAAGGAAAAATCTTGTGTTGTCCCAAAATTACAGTCATTGAGAAATAATTGGAATATTGAATTTGAATAAAATAACAATGGCTAACAAAGAACTGAGGTAAAAACCAACTCTTTTCTACATTAAATTTGAGACATACATTACCTGTGTCAAAATCTTTGC
>NZ_JAVRBG010000025.1:0-9891 GCF_031845265.1 Mesonia ostreae
ATAATCCCTTCTTTCCTTCTGAAAAATAATTATATTATTTCCGCTAAAAGTTGCGTTTATAGGTTGAATTCAAGTATAATATTTTAAGTGTTTTTCTAAATAAAAAGATTTAATTTATTATTCTGTTCTTCCTTTTGCGTAAAATCTAGTCAAAATGCTATTTTCTAGTAGTTTATAGGTTTTGTTAACTTGTCTTTAATCGATATGTTTGTACCACAAATCCAAAAAAACTTAATCATGATTAAAATTTACACACTACATTAGTTCTGTTTTTAGCTTTTACCACTATGGCTTTTGCACAAGATTACCCAACCACTTCTTGGTCAGATTTAGCCGATGTAAGCTGGTACGAAAATACTCAAGAAGAGTTTACCATTTCTACAGCAGAGCAATTAGCAGGAGTTTCACTATTGGTTGAAGAAGGAAATACTTTTGAGGACAAACCCTTATTATTGACGCAGATATTAATCTAGATGCAAACTTATGGACACCAATAGGTGTTGATGTTGATTTTCCTTTCTCAGGGTCTGTAGAGGGAAATAACCATGTGATTAGCAATTTATGGATTAATCTTCCACAAGACGATTTTGTAGGTTTATTTGGGCAGTGTACTAACTCTTCATTTGCAAATATCGTAGTTGAAAATGCGAATATTATAGCCTTAGGGACTGTAGATACCTTGGTAGGAAACCTATCTACTAACAGTACTATAGATAACTGTCATGTAAGCAATGTTACGGTAACAGGAACCGATTTTAATTGTGGCGGATTAGTTGGTGGTATTTTAACCGATTCTTCTATTTCTAAAAGCTCCTCAAAAGGAGATGTAACAGGACAAAGTCAAGTTGGCGGAATAGTTGGTACCGCTTGGGACTTTACTACCATTACTGAATGTTATTCAGAAGGTACTGTAAACGGGGAGTATCTTATTGGAGGCTTAGTAGGTTATTGCACGTATGCTTTTGTTCCAAACCGCACCAATACCATAGTTAATTCATACTCTAGAGCTACCGTTACAGCAAACTTAGGACGCGCAGGTGGCGTTTATGGAGGAGCAGATGGTGCTTGTGAGATTTCTAATACTTATTCTACAGGAGCAGTAACAGGTCCAGAATTTGTAGGTGGATTTATGGGTGCTTTTGGTGGTGGTTCAGTGATCATTAGCAACTCTTTTTATGATTTAGATACTTCTGGTAAAGACGAAGCAGTTGGAGGATTTACTGCAGGTGAAGCTAGCTATGAAATTGAGGGTAGAAATACCGCCGATATGAAAATAGAAGAACTTGTAAATCTTTTAAACTCGGGAGCAGATGAGGATGTTTGGAGTATGGATCCTAGTGTAAACGATGGCTACCCTGTTCTAGATAATTTATTAGCTGTAGATGCTGTTCAGGCAGAGACCCATTCGTTAACTGTTTACCCAAGCGTTTTTGAATCTCAAATCAACGTTTCAACACACTTAAATTTACAATCCTATAGCTTGTACAATACTTCAGGGAAACTTGTTTCTAAAGGAAGCTTAAGAAATACTTCAAGCATTCAAACCGCTGCCATTGCTTCTGGTCTTTATATTTTAAAAATAAACACTCAAAATGGAGCGGTAACTAAAAAAGTGATTAAGAAATAACATCACGTTAAAAAGTTAAAAAGCCGCAAGATTGTAACTCTTGCGGCTTTTTTTGTTTTTTAATTAAAAAAGAATATTCCTATATCAGACCAAAAATCTACGAGGCTTTCGTTTTTTCCTTTACGGATTTGTTTTCGTTTTCATAGCAAGATTTTTTGATCCGAAGTTTTAAAACTTGATTTTAGTAGCAACAAGAAATTGAAAAACTATAGGCTGTTAAGTTTAGTTAAAGCAAGTTAAAACTCACTTAAATCCCACTTTTAGGCAGGTTTATCTCCTATTATGACATCTGCTAAGCGTTTCATTTTCAGTATATTTGTGTGGAGGTTGAAGCTTACTATTTTTAAATTCTATACACATAAAAAGAAAAATAATTAGTAAGCAAGCTCTTAAAACATCAGAAGAAAAATAATATGAAAAATTTAAAAGTCAAGTGATTATCGTAACTGGAGGAGCTGCAGGAATAGGTGGTGCATTAACAACAGTATTAACCAAGCGTGGAGCTAGTGTAGTTGCGGTAGATATAGATGAGGAAGCAGGAGAAAAAATTCAGAAAGTAAACCAAGAAAAGATAGCTTTTCTCAAAGGAGATGTTTCTAAAGAACAGGTAGCTAAAGATGCCGTGAAGATGGCGGTTTCCAAATTCGGAAAACTAACAGGTTTGGTAAACAACGCGCACGCATCTAGGCAAAAACCACTTATGGAACTTACCAAAGAAGATTGGTCTTTATCTTTTGGAACAGGCCTTAATGCTACGCTTTACTTTATGAAAGCTGCTTATCCCGAATTAATGAAAAATAAGGGCGCAGTCGTTAATTTTGGATCTGGAGCTGGGCTTACAGGGCAAGAAAACCAAGCTAGTTATGCAGCGGCCAAAGAAGCCATAAGAGGATTAAGCCGTGTAGCAGCCAACGAGTGGGCGCCAGAGGGCATTAGAGTAAATGTAGTGTGTCCTTTAGCCTTAACTGAAGGGGTTAAAAATTGGAAAGAGAATAGGCCAGAACAATACAAGCAAGTAGCAAATAATATTCCTTTAAGTCACTTTGGAGATCCTCAAAAAGACATTGCACCTGTAGTAGCCTTTTTACTAAGCGAAGACAGTCAATATATGACGGGGCAAACTTTAATGGCAGATGGTGGAGATATTAAATTAAGGTAATTATTTCATATATTCATTGCTTAAATGAAGTCAAATCCCAGCAAATCAGTGTTGCATAGAAAATTAAAAAATTAAAAATGAAAGAAAAGAAAATAGTCATTATAGGAGGAGGTTTTGCTGGTATTAATTTGGCCAAACATCTAGGCAATAAAGAAGGTATTCACGTTACTTTGGTAGATAAAAATAATTACAACTTTTTTACACCGCTTTTATACCAAGTGAGTACGGGGATGTTAGATGTTTCTAGTATAACTATACCTTTTCGTACACTTTTTAAAGATAAGAAAAATTTGCGCTATCGTTTGGGAAAGTTGGTAGAAGTGAAGCCAGAAGAAAATAGGGTTATTCTTAGTACAGGAGAATTGGAGTATGATTATTTAGTAATGGCAACGGGAACAAAAAGTAATTTCTTCGGAATGAAAAATATAGAAGAAAATGCGCTTCCCATGAAATCGATTAACCAAGCGGTAAAATTGCGAAATTACCTTTTAAGAGAAGCAGAGAGATCAATTTATACCAAAGATGAAGTAGAAAAACGTAAAATGGGTAATATTGTGATTTCGGGAGCGGGACCATCTGGAGTAGAAGTAGCGGGAATGCTAGCCGAAATGCGTAATAATGTATTAAATGATATTTACCCCGAATTAAAAAGTGAAAAACTTAATATTTATTTGGTGGATGGAGCAACAGCTGTTTTGCCTCCTATGAGTGAAAAATCACAAAAATATTCCCAAAAGACTCTAGAAAATATGGGAATTATTGTAAAACTAAATAAAATGGTTTCTGATTATAAAGATGACAAAGTCATCTTTAAAGATGGAGATAGTATAGAAACCAAAACTCTAATTTGGACGGCTGGAGTAACTGGGATGAGGTTTGATGGACTGCCAGAAGATAATTACGAAAAAGGAAATCGTTTACGCGTAAACGAATATTTTAAATTAGAAAATACAGATAATATTTACGTCATTGGTGATGCTTCCGTCTTATATTCTGATCCAGATTTTCCTAAAGGACATCCACAATTGGCAAGTGTAGCTACCCAGCAAGGAAAAGTACTAGCCGATAATTTTGAAGCCATAATCAATAATAAAAAACCAAAGCCTTTCACTTATAATGACAAAGGAACTATGGCTATTATAGGCAGAAGTAAAGCGGTTGCAGATCTAACCACTCCCAAAAAGACAATAACGGGATGGTTTGCTTGGTTTGCTTGGTTATTTGTGCACTTATTCTTATTAATCAACTACAGAAACCGCATTAGTACGATGTGGAACTGGACTACCGCTTATCTCAGTAAAGGTCAAGCCAATGGATTATTGATAGGGAAAACAGCCAACGGAAGTATGCCAGAGTTAAAAAAACAAACCGAAGTATAATTTAAAAATAGTCGTGTCCAACTAAGATATAAGACCTGCCCATATCGAAAGAATTCAATCGGGCGGGCCATTTCGCTAAAGACATAAGATATTAGACTTGATTCGTAATAGCTAGATAATTAGATAAAATTATTAAAAAGTATGTACTACTTTTTCAATCTTAATGTGCAACAACATGGCAAACTGTAAACTCCCTAAAAAGTTTGATTATATTGTGATACTTTGGATAATAGACTTCTATAATGTCCATATTGGACACCATTAATATAAAAATTCAAAAACCTAAAAACATGAAACTATTAAAAGATAAAGTTGCTATAATAACTGGTGCAGGATCTGGACTAGGAAAAGAAACCGCTCACTTATTTGCAAAAGAAGGTGCAAAAGTAATTGTGAGTGATATTGATGTAGATGCCGCAAATGAGGTAGTTAAAGCGATAGAGAAAGAAGGCGGAACAGCATTTTTTATAAAAGCAGATACCAGTAATCCAGAACATATGGAGCAACTGGTAAAAAAGACCGTAGATAAATATGGCGGATTACACATAGCCGTCAATAATGCGGGGATTGGAGGGCCACAAGAAGCCTTAGCTGATTATCCTGTAGATGGTTGGGAAAAAATAATAGGTATTAACCTCTCTGGAGTATTTTATGGTATAAAATATCAAATACCAGCGATGAAAAAATCTGGCTCTGGGAGCATCATTAATATGTCTTCAATTCTTGGCCAAGTAGGCAGCGCAGGAGCTGCGGGTTATGTAGCAGCCAAACACGGCGTAGTAGGTCTTACCAAAACGACGGCTGTAGATTATGCAAAAGATAACATTCGGGTAAATGCGGTAGGCCCTGGTTATGTTTATACCAATTTGGTAAATGAAGATGCTATGGGAAAAGAAGGTATTAAAGATTTAGAGTCAAAACATCCTATGGGGAGATTGGGAGAGCCAAAAGAAATAGCCGAAATGTGCTTGTTCTTAGCTTCAGATAAGGCGTCTTTTTGTACGGGAGATTACTACCCCGTAAATGGAGGTTACCTAGCGGTATAAATGTGTTGAGATTGATTATCTTAGTTTTTAAAAAGGCTTTTATGTGATGCACATAAAAGCCTTTTTATTTTCAATACGATGTTAGTTTTAAAGTGTTTTATTTCTTCTGATTTTTTTAAAAAAATTTATTCCTCATCGCTTACTTTCACCATTTGTTTACCAATATTTTCTCCTTCAAATAAGCCAATAAAAGCGGAAGGGATATTTTCAAAGCCTTCAATTAAGTTTTCCTTATAATGTAATTCCTTATTATTAAGCCAATCTCCCAATTGTTTTTTGACAGTTTCAAATTCTTCTTGATAATCATAGACTACAAAACCTTCAATTTTTGCACTTTTTTTAATTAAAGCTT
Organism: Mesonia ostreae; assembly: GCF_031845265.1. NCBI lineage: Bacteria > Pseudomonadati > Bacteroidota > Flavobacteriia > Flavobacteriales > Flavobacteriaceae > Mesonia > Mesonia ostreae. The sequence continues at coordinate 5,564 of NZ_JAVRBG010000025.1, forward strand.
CCAGTGACCTTGGGCCTTGCGGCTTATCTTCGCTGTTATAATCGGCAATTTGTCCGCAAATAACCATTCTGGAATGTCTATTAGCATTGGTAAGAGCCGAATCAAAAATCTCTCCGCCAACGTTATCAAAGAAGACATCCACTCCGTTGGGGCAGGCTTTTTTGATGGCTTTTTCCATGTCTTCAGTTTTCTTGTAATTAATGCCTGCATCCAAACCCAAATCTTTTTTGAGGTAATCGATTTTTTTATCAGAACCGGCAATTCCAACTACTTGACATCCTTGCAGTTTCGCTACCTGACTTGCAATACTTCCTACAGCTCCGGCCGCGCCAGATACGAGAACGGTTTCTCCTTTTTTAGGTGCTCCAACTTTCAGGATTCCAAAATAGGCTGCCAGTCCGGGAATACCCAGAATACTTACCGCGGTAGAAATAGGAGCTATTTCCGGATCTACTTTTTCCATAGCATCAGGATTCTGACAAAAATATTTCTGCCACGGAAACCTGCCGTGTACAATGGTTCCTTTTGGGAAATCATCGTTTTCACTTTCTATCACTTGTGCAACGGTACGGCTGGTAATGGGTTTGTTCAATTCAAATTTAGTACCGGCTGCGTCATCATCGCCTTTATCCATAAATCCGCGCATTCCGGGATCTACCGATACATAAAGGCTTTTTAGCAACACTTCATTGTCTTTAGCTTTTGGCATGTCAATATCATTTAAACCAAAAGTGCTTTTTGTGGGTTTTCCTGAAGGATGTTCGGCCAGTACAATTTCTTCATTTTCCATCTTTCATTTTTTTTTTAAATATTTATCCGCTAATTTCTGCCAAAATCGTTTTCAGACCTTTCTGAAAAACACAAGATTTAAGATGTGAAAATCAATAATCCATATAAATCTGCTGTTGGTTTTAAGGTTTTTATTTTCAGTATAATTATGTTTTTTCAGAAATCAAACTTCATTTTAATAAATAGGATCTTTCTTTCAAAAATAAAATTTAGAAGTTCATTTTTGCGCTAAAATAAGTATAAAATCGGGGTCCTTATCTAAAGACCTTCCAAAAAGGAGAGCTGAATTTTCTGTAAATTAAATGTATATTTACTCAATATTCGAGATTAATCTCCCATCCTTATCGGGAGCTGTGAGGTGGACTTCCTAGTATTTTTGTGACTAATTTTATTAGGCCGCTTTGTTAAAAAATCTTTTCAATTTTAGTTCCATTTCTAAAGGCGTTAAGTACGCCAAAGAAGAATGTAATCTTTCCGTATTTTACCAATCTATATAATCCTCAATAGAATTGTATAATTGATTATAAGAGGTGTATTTAATTCTATAGAGCCATTCGTATTTTATGCTTTTAAAAAAGCTTTCAGCAACAGCATTGTTCCAATAATTGCCTTTTCTACTCATAGACTGTATTATTTTGTTATTATAACCAAAAAGATTTCTGATTTTGTCACACGCATATTGTACACCTCTATCAGAATGAAAGATAAAATTATCCTTGATTTTTCTTTTGTTTCTGACTAGATACCAAGTCTTAACAATAGTGTTTTGAGCTGTCATATCTTCACTTAAAGTCCAGCTAACTACTTTTATATCCGCCAAGTCAATAATGGTTGTTAGGTAGTTCCAATTATTATTTACCCTAATGTAGGTAATATCCGAGATCCATTTTTCGCCTATTTGTAAGCTTTTAAAGTCTCTATCTAAAGCACTTTTTACTATTGAAAAAGCATGGTTCGAATCTGTTGTTGTTGTTACAAATTTTCGTTTTAAAACACTCTTTAATCCCATTTTTTTCATAAGTAGGCCAATGTAGGATCTACAATATGTGAGACCTTCTCGTTCTAGTTTTTTCTAAATACGATAACTTCCATATATCTCTCTGCTAGCTTCAAAAATAGCTTGAATCCTTCTTTTTAGATGATTTCTTGGAGTCTCAATAACTATTGAATCTTTGTTTTTAAGCCAATGATAATAAGCGTTTTTACTAACCTTCATACACTTACACATCTTCTCAGCACTAAAAATATCTTTATTTTCTAAAATAAATCGATACATTACTGGTCGCTCTTGGAGAAGATGCTTACTGCCTTTTTTAAGATATCACGTTCCATAGTTACATCTCTTAATTCTTTCTGTAAAGCTTTTAATTCTTGCTGCTCTACAGATAGCTCTTTCTTTTTAGAGAAGTCTCCAGAGCGTACTGAAAATTCCCGTTTCCAACGTCTAATCATACCTGGAATTATATCATATTCTCCGAGCGCTTTGGATTTGCTTCCAGCATTCAATAGCTCTACTATCATTAACCTAAACTCGTTATCATGCTTTTTTGCCATAATTTAAATCTTTATGGACTCTAAAAAATCGTCATATCAAAGGTAGACACTCCATTCTATTGCTAGAATTACTGAAAGCGAACGCATAGAAACGAATGAATGGAAAAGTTTTTTATTGCCTTTGAATTCATGGAAGGGAAACAAATAGATAGTCAAAAACTTGAGGATGGCAAATATAGCTTGAGATTGGTTTTTACCTCGAGTATAGACGGAGATTTATTTAGTGGAGCAGTAGGAAGTACCTTATTAATTGATGAAGTAGAACTTATACACGCAGATGATGATTAAAATTCACAAAAATTTAATTTTAGTTTTATTACTTATTTTTGGCTTTTCTGCGCTTTGCGCACAAGAAATTCGAAAAATAGAAGGTTTTTATCCCAAACTCAATTTTAATATGGAAGGAAATGCAACGTATTGGTTTTTAGTTAATAATATAGCCTGGGGGTGTCGTAGCGGTTTATAAATTTTGTAAACCTTGGGAAATTTCTGGAGGTTTCTTTATTCCTTATGTAGCCGATAAAGCTTTTTCGGGATATGCTCCAGAAGGTTATTTAAGGAAAGGCGATCCAATAGGAAACAAAATTATTTTTGAGGTGAACTCAAGAGCATCTTATTAGTTTTCCGATGACCTTAATTCTTTTTCCTAGGGGGCACACGAATAGGTGGTTCTGTTTTAGTATCTGAGCGTTTAAGAGTCTTTGCTGATGTTACCTATGGTTTTAGTGACATCTTTCAATAAGATTTTAATACCATTTCATTTAAAATGCATCCCATTTATCTCAATTTTGGTTTTGCGTATGTGTTTATCTAATAAAATACCTGCATTTATTCTTAAAACGGACAAAGTTACTCTCGAAGCTTCGAGAGTAACTTTGTCCGTTTTATTTAGATAGATAGAGATTACATCAAAAAAACGTCTCTATAGTATAAATTTACAATAAGCATTTAACTAAGCGCGCAAACAATAGAATTAAGTGTAAGCGAATGCTTGTTTAAATTTTAAGCGTTAAAACAGGAATCGTAGAACTATTCGCTACATCTTCAGAAAGACTGCCTTTTAAGATATGTGCGATCCCCTTACGTGCGTGGGTTGGAATCACAATAAAATCTGCGTTGATATCTTTACTGAAATTAAAAATTCCTTTAGGAATAGAATGTTCAGAATAAATAGAAACAGCATTCTTAAGTTCAGATACGTTATTTTCTCCAGTTTTTTTGAAGAAATTAGTCAGCATATCATTAATTTCTCTGCTATTTTTAAATTTACTTCCCGCGGGGTTAACATACACCATTCTCATTTCTGTCTCCCAATCTTTAAAGTATTCTTTTGCCGTTTTATAAGCTTGAATGCTCTCTTCTGAAAAATCTGAAGCAAACACCCCAACTCCCATTTTATAGGTCGCAACTTCATCTTTAATTACCAGTACTGGTACATCAGAATATCGTATTACTTTTTCTGTATTAGAACCAATAAGCATTTCGTGCAAGCCACTTGTACCGTGAGAGCTCATCACCACAAGAGAAGCTTTATGTTCGCTAATCACATCATTTATTTCCTTAAAACCAGCATGTTTTGTTATGACTTGATTCACCGATAGGTCTTTTAAATAGTCTTTATTTAAGAAATCAACAAAGTTCTTTTCCGCAAGTCTTATGTGAAAAACTGTTTCTTGAACATTTTGATTCTGACTTTTTGTAAAAGATGCATCTCTAGAGGCTATCATATGGACAACAACAAGATTAGCACTTTGATGTTTGGCAATTAATGCAGCTGCTCTTAAGGCGTTTTCACTTTGTTGAGAGAAATCTGTGGGAACTAATATGGTTTTCATGGTATGTTTTTTGAAAATTAATAAGATTACGAATATACACATATATATATATATAACGCGTTGTGCTATTTGCTCCATGCGTGTTTGATTTGATTGAGCGGTCTTCCTCGTTCCCAGTTTATCATTTGGAGTACTGCTACTCCTGCAATC
>NZ_JAVRBG010000026.1:0-9717 GCF_031845265.1 Mesonia ostreae
AAGAAAATTAAAAAATTCGGCTCGTGCTTAACCGAATAGTTATCGCTAATTTGCACGCTACGAGCCATATACAAAACAGTTATGTGCAAGCTGAAAACCAAACTATGTCATTCAGAAAATTAAGTAGAAAATATGACTTTCTTGATAACACAAGAATTCTATTGGATTTCAAATTTGACCCAATAAAAGAATTCTTGGATAACTCTGTGGAAATGATTCTTCGACAAGAAAAAGAATTAGATAAAAAATATCACGCTTGGAACAAAAAGCACGCGCACAATCCTGAAGTACCAGATGCATTTGATATTTACGAAATGGAAATTATAAACAGTTCGGAATTTCCTAACATTCTTAATCAATCAATTTATCTGACAATTTACTCAACTTTTGAAAATAAATTTTTCAGTCTCTGTGAATGGTGTCAAAATGTTGAAAATTTAAAAATTGGACCTAAAGACATTAACGGACAAGGTTATATTGGACAATGCAGAAAGTATATAACAAATGTGCTAGACGTGAATTTGGATGATTTAAATGAAACATGGGTTGAAATTAAAAAATATCAATTGATTAGAAATTCAATAGCTCACAACAATGGAATATTAAAATCACCAAAAAATGATGTTCTGACATTTATTGAAAATTCGAGCGGAATTTCGTTTGATACCGAAAAATCACAAGTAACAATTGAATCCATAGACTTTTTAAAAACTCTGATTGATAAATTGACTGATTTTCTATCTGAAACAGCTGAAAAAATAATGAACAAAAAAAATAAAGCCAGCACATAACACCGTATATAGCTCATAGCTAAGCAGTTGCTTAATCAAAGTTAAGGCATATTTGGAAAGTCGCCAAATTTTTAAATTTGACAACTTCCCAAAAAATAAAATAAGTAGTAAAATTTAAAAATCTGGCTTGTGCTTAATCCGAAAATAATCGCTAATTTGCACGCTACGAGCCATATACAAGACCGTTGTAGGCAATTAAAGCAACAATATGGCTGACAGAAAAATTTTTGGAATTAACAACACATATTCGATTCATTATTCGCACGATTCATTGAATAGCGAAGAATTTTCCATAATTGCTCTCGAAGAAGATGATATGCCACCTCAATACTTTTTCTTTTCAGAATACCTAACGCAATTAACCGATAGAAATGAAATTTGGGGAAAAGGACTATTTCTTCTCAATCTTTACAATGGTGCTGTAAATATTAATCTTGTTAATCACGATTGGGATTCACAAGTTAGTTTTACAAGATTAACTAATTGGGTAACTCACGAAAACTTAACACCACTTAATACAGTAGATATACTACCAATTAATCCTTTTCCGTCAAACCCAGTGACAGACAATGTGAAAAAAGCGAAATTGAAAAATGCTCATTTTATAACTTATTCGACTTTTCTTTCTAAAAGTGAAAAAGATGTTCAAAGTTTACTTTTACTTTCTGGAAACAAGCTGAATTGGATTACTTTGTATGCAATATATGATACTTTAAAATTTTACTCTCAAGATTTTGATGCTCTGACAACTAAATGTGGATATACGAAAAATGACATAAAAGCATTTACAGGAACTGCTAATAATTTTGGACTTTTGGGAATAAACTCAAGACACGGAGAATTAGGTTGGGGAATACCAACTAATACTATGAATATACAAGATGCTAAAAAACTTATATTAAATATGTCAAAGAATTATATTATGTCGAAATAAAACTGCCTACAACACCGTATAAAATTAATTGCTGGTGCAGGCCTACTTACGAAAATCCTCGCGGATTTTCTATTCGGTTTGTATTTGCTAAATTAGTTGCTTAAACAACGCAACTAATCTTATACAAATACGTCGTTGGCAACAAGCTAAAAAAACATCCTGCTTATGATTAAAATTTATTTCGATTGGAACGTTTTGTCACAAATTAAAAATGGAAAGCATAGCGAGCTAAAAGAAATAATTTTTGACAACGACAAATTATTTATACCATTCTCTACATCGCACATTGGAGATATTTTTTCGAGCTTTATAGATACAGATGAGCAAAAAAAATACATTAAATCCGATTTAGACTTCATTTCTGACATTACAAAAGATAAATGTTTAATGAACACAGGAAAAGAAGTTGTGTTGGACTTTTATCCACCTGAAGAACTTTTCCAGCAAAGAATTGATGAAAAAGACTTATTCAAAGACATCAGCTTGGACGGATTAATGAACATTTTTGAAAAAGATGAATTAACCAAACCAATTGGGAAGGCATTATTTGGTTTATTAAAATCAATTCCAATTGAAGAATCATTTAAACAGGCGTTTGACAATCCTGAAAGTGCAAAACAAATAGAGCAAATGTTTCCTGGTTTACGTGAAAACCCTACAATGGAAGGTTTTTTTCAAAGTTTCAGCAAAATGAATTTAAACTTGAATGAATCGGATGGTTATAAAGATTTGAGGAAAACAGTTCAGAATGGAACTGGTATTAATCGTGATAAAATCTATAATTCAGAAAATCCATATAAAATTATTGATGATAATTATAAAAAATTAGGTGTTACGCCAAATGAATTTGTAGACAACAGTAAAAATGCACCTGAATGGTTTAATGAAATTACCAATGAGTATATTTTACTTGATATGCACGGTTTTCAAGAAGACAAAGTAAATATTGGTAAAGGCAGAAAAGAAACCTTTAAGAATACAACAGAAGATGCATTTCATTCAGCTTTTGCTTCCACTTGTGATTTTTATGTTATTAATGATAATAAGTCATTTCAGAAAACGAAAGTCATATATGAAAAACTAAACATTAATACTTTAGTATTAAAACCATCTGAATTTGTAGATTATTACCAAAAATACCTTCAAATAAATGACCCTATTTTAAATTTCAGAATACCATTTGAAATCATTAAATCGGAAGAATATTATGAAGAAGTTATGGAAGATGCTGTTTTGCGTACATATTATGTCCCATTTTTTTTCTTCGGCTTCTTTAATAAGATTATGGTTTTATTGCCAAATGACAATAGCAACGCTAATATATTATTAAGTCAAAATGGACCAAGCAATCATAAAGTTTACTCGATGGAAATTCAAAGGTTATATAAAGAATTAAATAGTATATTAGGAAACGATATAGATAATTTAGGAGAAATTAAAGATGAAGAATTTAAACAAGACGAATGGATTGGTCGTAAATGGAAATTGGAAGAGATTACATTCCGTTTGACAAGACCAAATGGTCATTTTCAATTATACTTTGACCAATAACAAGATTGTGAAAAGCCAGTTGCCAACACCGTATATAAAACATAGTGCGAGCCGTTGCTAACACGAAGGTTCGGGCATTTTTGCGAGGTCGCCAAATTTTTAAATTTGGCTAATTGAGAAAAGAAAGATAATTAGAAAAATTTAAAAATCTGGCTTGTGCTAATCCGAAACGTAACTGCCAATTTTCTGCACTACGTTTCATATACAAACACGTTATGTGCCATATGACAAAACCGTTACCAAAAACAAATTGAATTTATGAAAGATGGATTTTTCAAGGAATTAAGACAAGAAATAAAACCTCTTGATAATTCTTCTGTATTAGATGTTGAAAAGAAGTACAATATTAAATTTCCTGAATCATATCTTGAGTTGTTGAGATTTCAGAATGGTGGTTATCTAAACTATTCCGCTTATCCAATAGGTTCATTAGGAATAAAAGTTCCATTTTCAGACGACTTATTAACTGTGCGAGGAATTTCTGGAATTCGAAATGAGACCAGAGATTACGATTTAGAAGAAAACACGGAACTTTTGGATGAATGGGAACTTGATAAATCAAAATATGTGACATTGGATTGTGATGGCCATTGGTGGATTTGCTTCGACAAAACACAATTGAATCAAAATGGAGAACCGAAAATTGTGCATATAGAACTTGAATATGGAGACAGTCCTGTGATTACTGTTTTGTCTGATAATTTTCAAGATTTCATAAATAAACTGAAAGAATACGAATATTAAACCAAAATACGGCACATAACACCGTATAAAAATAATTGCGGTTTAGTGGCTAAAACAAAGGTCGTTGCGTGTTTGTAACGTCTGATTTTCCTTCGGAAAATCCTCGCAAACAAACCCGCAACTATTCTTATACATAAACGTTGTACAACATAAAGAATGAAAATAAAATTTGTAATAATATTCACATTTTTAGCTTTTATAAAGGCTGAATTTTCTCATTCTCAACATTCCGAAAAATTTGTTGAATTAACACAAAATTTGAAACCAATTGATTCAATAGTTAAAATCAAAAAATTTAGAAACGGAAAAATTAAAGAAATTTCTAAATTTTTAGTTTATGAATATGGAGAATATACTTATGAAATTGTAAGTGGGAAACAACAATTATTTGACAAAAAAGGGAGATTATTTTATGAAGTTTTTTATGGTAGTTTTGGGAATTTAATTTATCAAAAACAATTCAATAATAAGAATCAACTCTATAGAATTATTGAAACAACAAAAATTGATTTAAAACCTGAAACCACTCTTTATCAAATATTAAACTCTAATAAAAAAACTTTAATTGAAAGTTATGAAAAAGAGTATAACTCAAATAAAAAAGAGGGAAATTTAAAATTATGGAAAGAAGGAAAATGGTTGAATGGAAGAAAAATTGGAAAATGGAAAACTTATAATTTTTGTGACGAAACATTTAAAATAAAGGAATACAAAAAGAAATAAAACGTTGTACAACACCTTGTATAAAAAATTGCTAAATTCGGCTTAATCAAAGTTTGTTGCTTTTTTAATAAACTCTATTTTTCCTGCGGAAAAATGCCGTTCATTTAAAACGCAACTTTCCATACAAAAACACGTTGTACCTAATTTAGAATGACATTTGAAAAAATAAATAAATGCTATGAAAATTTCTTGAATATTGATTTAAAATCAATTCATTTCGAGATGAATTCATATTCAGAATATCACACAAATAATGGTAATAAATTAGAAATTGAAGATTTAGATTTAATTAATCATCCAATTGGATTTACAGACGATTCAAATGAGATTTTTAGATTAGTAAATTTTGAGAATAAAAACTTTTTAATCAGTAATTCAAGATGTTATCCTTGCTCAAGAGTTTATGAAAACACAAATGGTTATCGATGGGTAGAAGTGTTAATAATTCCAAATGGTCAGAAAATAAAGATTTTAAATAAAAATTCATCAGTTAGATATAGTTTTTATACACTAAAGCTGTTTGAACACTTGAAATCATTTGACGATTTAATAAAGTTTGACAAGCTTTACCTTGAAACCTTTTCGGAAAATGATTGGCTTACTATCTTGGAAAGAATTCAATTTCTTGTAAGGTCTGAAGCAAGACCAAATGAAATTTTAGATGCTTTTCAAAAATTAAAATTGCTAAATCCTTTTCAATTAAGTATAATTTCAATTACAGATGGAATAAGTATAAAAAAAAAAGACATCCAAAATTATCTACTTAACAATAATACTATACCTCTTTCAATAACTTATATTTCAAACCCTTCATTTAATTTCAAAGTTTCAGATAGCACAAATGAAATTTTAGAAACAGAAGATTTTTTAGAATTTATTAATTCCTTAACTAATGAAGAAGTAAAAGATTTTTTTGAATTAAATTTTCTTGAAGAATCTTTAGAAACGGATAATATATATCCTGAATTTAAACTTGATGTTTTAGGTATTAAAATTTTGGAAAGATGGGAAAAAGATGGTTTTAATGGTAATGTAGCGAATAATGTCCGAAATAGAATGAATTCCGTTAACATATCAGAAAAACTCATTCGCGAATACTATAAGAGAATAAAAAGGAACTTAAGGTCTATCGAAAATAAAATTAGGAGTAAAAAAGGATTTAATATTGTCGGTAGTCTTTATAATGAAAGTTTACTTTATAATTTAATTCAAAATGCTTTTCCTAATTACGAAGTAATTACTCAATACAGTCCAGATTGGTTAGGAAGACAAAGAATTGATATTTATATTAGGGAACTAAATCTTGCTATAGAATATAATGGAAAACAACATTATGAACCTGTAACATATTTTGGAGGAAAAGAAGGTTTTTTAAAAACCGTTGAAAGAGATAAAATAAAAAAGAAAAAGTGTAAACGGAATGGATGTGAACTACTAGAAGTAAAATATGATGAGGATTTACAAAAAACAGTTGAATTAATAAAAACTAGGTACAACACCGTATAAAATTAATTGCTGGTAAAAGCCAATTTACGAAAGTCCTTTCGGACTTTCAATCTGTGATTTATTTACTAACTTTAGTGCTTAAAACACGCAACTAATCTTATACAACAACGTTGTGCCTAATTAAAAAACTGAAATTTAGAGTTTGAATTATACTGAAATAGATTGGAAATTGATTTTTGATATTTTAAAAAGTATCTCAATCATAACTGCTTCCTGTGTTGCTATATATGGGATTAATTCTTGGAGAAGAGAAGCTAGATGGAAAAGAAAATACGAATTAGCAGAAGAAGTTTTATCAAATATGTATGAAGCACATCAAGCTATAAAGATTATTAGAAGTCCAATTGGACTTGGGAGCGAAGGTTCTAGTAGAGAAAAAAGTGAAAATGAAATAAAAGAACAAACTGAAATATTCAACCAGGCATACGTAACTCGTGAAAGGTTTCAGCGAAATAAAAAACCAATAGAGAAACTTCAAAGTTTAAAATTTAGATTCATTACAGTTTATGGAAAGGATTATGAAAAATATTTTGATAAATTTTCGCAAACAATAAATAGAATATTTTCTGCCTCTGACCTGATAGCAATGGTAAAGCTTGGACAATTTGAACACGATAAAGAATTCAAACTTCAAATAATGAAAGAAAACAATAAAGTCTTATACAATGTATTTAAAGGCGAAGATGAAATTGAAAAAGAATTGAACAATGCAATTACAGCAATCGAAGATAAATGCAGAGCAGTTATAGGAAAAAATAACTAGGCACAACAACGTATAACAACAATTGCGGCTTTGTGTCCTGCGGACACAACCGCGCAAGCATAAAAGTCGGTAATTTTAGCTATCTTAGTTTTTAACCAACCCGCAACTGATTGTTATACAAGAACGTTGCCACACATTTGAAAAAAACAGAATTCATAGAAAACCCAGAGGTCATTTTATCAAAGGAATTTGATATAAAATCAACCTCTTTTGGCGGAATTTATATTGGAGAAAATATTCAAGAGCTAAATGGACAAGAAATATCTGAATATTATGACAATGAAGATAAGAATCAAAACCTGAAAATAAAAAATGGTTGGATTTTAATGGAGAGCGGAATTCAATATGTCATAAAAAATAGTTTTGTCAAAATGATACGCGTAAAAGAAAACGGACTGAAAAAATTTGTCAATTTTGATGAAGTACAGATTCAAAAATTGATTGGAAAACCAAACAAAATTAAAAATGACGGAATAATGTGGGTTTGGGATTACGTTGTTGAGGCAAAAGTTCATCATTACAAAAAGAAAAAACTAAAAATTCATTACTCTACCGAAAACGGAAAAGTATGCGAATTAGAAATCGGATAAATTATGAGTAGAATATTAGGATTAGATTTAGGAACCAATTCAATTGGTTGGGCTTTAATTGAGAATATGAATGTTGTAGAAATGGGAGTAAGTTTATTTCCAGAAAAGAGAAGTACACAGCGGAATATAAAATCAAAAACGACTGAATTATTGACTGTCATCAGAAAAAATAGACAGTTAATTTCTCTGTCCACATTGACAATATTCTTATTTATAATGGCAATTTTAATGCCTGCATTTTGGCAATTTTGGGTAAATCTTGCAATAGCTGGAATTTATACTATTTTGACAATTAAAAGAAAAAAATAAGGAATTGTGAATTGCTTTTAGATTGCGAAAAAAAACGTGTGGCAACAACGTATATAGCTCATAGCTGGGCAGTTGCTTAATCAAAGTTAAGGCATATTTGGAAAGTCGCCAAATTTTTAAATTTGACGATTTCCAATAAAAAAGATAAATAGTAAAATTTAAAAATTTGGCTTGTGCATAATCCGAAAATAATTGCTAATTTACACGCTACGAGCCATATACAAGACCGTTAGCCACAATACAAAGGAAAATTTATGAAGAACATTTTAGGAATTATTTTAATCGCATTTTTGGTAAGTTGTAACTCTAATGCAAAAAAAGAAAAAGAACTGCTTGAAAAAGAAAATGAGTTATTACAAAGAGAATTAGAATTAAGCAAAAAAGAGCAAAACTCTGATGTTAAGGAAATTGAAATTACACAAACTAAGAAAACTGAGAAAAAAGCAAAAAAACTGACTGGTTACACTTTTGAGAATTTTCATATATCGGAAAATCGTGTTGGAATTTTCTCAAAAGGAATGACAATTTCAGATGTTTATAATACAATACCGAAAGACCAAATCAAGAAAAAAGTTGGTTACGGAGAATTTGCTGATGATACGTTTGACGATTATGAAATCTATGACTCGAATGGAGAAAAAGTATTGATTCTAACACCAAAACAAAGCGGAAATACGAACTCGAAAATAAACCGAGTTTTAATTTTAGATAATAGATTTCAAACAACAGAAAAGATTGGTTTAAATTCAACTTTTGGAGATTTAGCTAAGTACTATCCAACAGACAAAATTTCGCCTGATATGGAACATATTGTGTTAGATGTTAATCATATTAATGCTTGGTTTACAATAAAAAAGACTGAACTTCAAGATGGTTGGTGGAATGGAAAAGGAATTGACAAAACAAAAATACCAAACACAACAAAATTTGATGGAATATCAATCTGGTGGAAATAAGTACTATGGCTAACACCGTGTATAATTAATGGCTGGTTCTCGCCTACTTACGAAAATCCTCGCGGATTTTCTATTCGGTTTTTATTTGCTAAATTAGTTGCTTAACAACGCCACTAATCATACACAAGACCGTTGGCATTCATTGAGCAGAACCGTTAAAAATGAGACTTATGAGTAATTTAAAAGACATTAAATCGGAAATTGAAAAATATGCGAATGACTCAAATCTGACTGAATTACAAATTGTTGCGAAACTCGAAAAACACTACTTTGACAAAAAAGTAAATGAGAATTTAAAGTTGTATAAGAAAGGAAAGAAAAAAGTGAGCGAAATAACCAAAGACCTAAAAATATCGCCGCGAAAATTTTATGGAATTTTAGAAAAGAAAAATATTGAACATAAGAAATATAAAAAAGAGTGATTTAAAACAGAACGTTTGACTTTTAGTTCGTTTGTGGAATCAGAAACTGAACTGAAAAGCAAAACCCGAATTGATTGCGGAATTTAGCCAGTTGCGGAATTGCTCACTCAATCGGAATTGAAAAAGTTTGCGGAATAAAATGCTGACTGAATTTACTCAAACGCTCGAAAAAATAAAAAAGGAATTTAGTCGAATAAGAATAAGTCGGAATGAAAAAAAAAACGAAATGCCAACACCGTGTATAATTAATGGCTGGTTCTCGCCTACTTACGAAAATCCTCGCGGATTTTCTATTCCGTTTTTATTTACTAAATTAGGTGCTTGAAACACGCCACTAATCATACACAAACACGTTACCCAACATTTAAGACAAACATCGAGAATGATACGAAATTATTGGAATGAAGAATGGAAAGAGATAAAATTTG
>NZ_JAVRBG010000027.1:0-6501 GCF_031845265.1 Mesonia ostreae
ACCGTATATCATAACCTTAATCCTCTCTTTGTTCTTTCTGATTTATAACTTAAATTTAACAAGAATCAAACTTAAGATGTATATAAAAAATAGGCGAAACAGTAGTAAATTCAAGGCTTTTGGGTCGTATCAAACTTGGTGCTTAACCGAAAGTTTCGTGCTTCGAAATCGCCTACTTTTCATATACTAACCGTTACCTGCAAGCTAAAAAAAATCTAAATGCCAATAGAGAACATACCAGAAATTTTCTTTAAAGACCCAAAAGTACAACAAGACATATTTGTATATGACTTTAAAATGACAAGCGATGTTGTGAAAAGCAAAGTCAATTTAGGAATGAATATGTTCAGCTTTTTACAAGTTGGAAAAAAACAAGTACATTTTGCAGGAAAATCGGTTGCTGTAAATAAAGACCAATCATTATTACTTAAAAAAGGAAATTGGCTATGGACAGAATTACTGGATACAGAAGCCATTTACTACTGTAAACTTCTCTTTTTTTCAGAAAAAAAACTAACCGATTTTTTAAGTAAGTACACCAAAGACGTTAAGCCTTACCAAGAAAAGGTGCCATATTTTGTAATAGAAAATGATGATTATATAGCGTCTTTTATAAGTTCGTTGTCTTCTATAACTTTTGAAGATTCTCCATATTGCGATGCAATATTAGCGCTTAAATTTGACGAAATACTATTGTACTTACTAGATAAATATGGTAGCGAGTTTGAACATTACTTACATGCTTTAATCTCTAAAGGAGTATCACCTTTTAAAAATATAGTAGAAGATCACGTGCATTCGAATTTAAAATTAGAAGAAATTGCTTTTTTATGCAACATGAGTTTGTCTACATTTAAAAGACATTTTACTGCAGAATATAAAGAAGCTCCAGGAAAATGGTTAAAAGATAAGCGTTTGCAAAAAGCTAAAGAGTTACTACAAGGTGGCGATTTAAAAGCGTCTGACATCTATTTAGACGTCGGTTATAACAACCTATCTAACTTTAGTGTGGCGTTTAAAAACAAATTCGGAATTAGTCCAACCGAAATCTAAATATTTCTATTTTATTTTAAATTATTGAAAATCAATGTTTTAATAATTAATTAAGATTTAATTAACACAGGTTTTTGCTATTTGGACTGTTTTCATAAGTTATTGAACCGTATCAATAAATACAAAGCCTCTCCTCCATTCTATCTTTGTACCATAATTAAAATGCTTGTCACAAAGCATATATTCACATTAAAAAAACTTACAATTATGGCAAATGTAACAAAACCCGAATTTAAAGAAAGATATGGAAACTTTATTGGAGGAAAATTTGTAGACCCAGTAAAAGGGCAATTTTTTGAAAACAGATCTCCTGTAGATGGTAAAGTATTTACACAAGCAGCACGATCAACACAAGAAGATATCGATCTTGCATTAGATGCAGCACACGAAGCGTTTCCTGCTTGGAGTAACACGTCTGCAACAGAACGTAGCAATGCGTTATTAAAAATTGCTCAGGTTATGGAAGATAATTTAGAGTATTTAGCAACCTTAGAAACTATTGATAATGGTAAGCCAATTCGTGAAGCTCGTGCTGCAGATATTCCTTACTGTATCGATCACTTCCGTTATTTCGCAGGTGTAATTCGTGCAGATGAAGGTAGTATTTCAGAACATGACAAAGACACTGTAAGTATCGTATTACACGAGCCAGTTGGTGTGGTTGGAGAGATTATCCCATGGAATTTCCCAATGTTAATGTTAGCATGGAAAATTGCTCCAGCTTTAGCAGCAGGTTGTACAGCAGTTGTAAAACCAGCAGAACAAACACCAACAAGTGTTATGATGTTAATGGAACTTATTGGTGATATTTTACCAGCAGGTGTATTAAACATTGTAACTGGTTTTGGTAAAGAAGCTGGTGCAGCATTAGCAACATCTAACAGAATTGCTAAATTATCATTCACAGGTTCTACAGAAACTGGACGTACAGTATTACATAATGCAGCAGAAAATATTATTCCTGTAACTATGGAATTAGGTGGTAAATCACCAAACATTTTCTTCCCATCTGTAGCAGCTCAAGAGGATGAGTTTTTTAGTAAAGCTATTGAAGGTGCATTAATGTTTGCTTTAAATCAAGGTGAAATTTGTACCACTCCATCTCGTATTTTAGTACACGAAGATATTGCAGATCGTTTTGTTGAAAAAATGCAAGAACGTTTAAAATTAGTAAAACCAGGAAACCCATTAGATCCAGAAACAATGATTGGTTCTCAGGTATCTAAAGCGCAATACGAAAAAATATTAAACTATATTAAAATTGGTATTGAAGAAGGTGCTGCTGTTTTAGCTGGTGGTGAAGCTGGTAACTATGAAGGTGAATTATCTGAAGGTTATTACATACAACCAACCGTTTTAAAAGGAGATAACAAAATGAGAGTCTTCCAGGAAGAAATTTTTGGACCTGTTGTAGCCTTAACAACGTTTAAAACTACGGAAGAAGCGATTGCTATTGCAAACGACACACCTTACGGATTAGGTGCTGGTGTTTGGTCTCGTGATGCTCACGAATTATACCAAGTACCACGTGCAATACAAGCAGGTAGAGTTTGGGTAAACCAATACAATACCTATCCAGCTCACGCACCATTTGGTGGAGTTAAAGAATCAGGATTCGGTCGTGAAAACCACAAAATGGCTTTAGATCATTACCGTGTTGTAAAAAACATGTTGATCTCTTACGACAAGAAACCTATGGGATTCTTTTAATTAAAACTTTATAAAATAAGTTTATAATAAAAACCCTGGAAATTCCAGGGTTTTATTGTTTTAATCAAAGTCTTAATAAAAGATTTTAATCACTTTTTAATTATGAAAAAAACATTCTATCTTTTCCGTTATATCAGCTGGACTGCAATAATAGGTTCACTTCTTGGCTCACTGTTACTTTTTATCGTTGGTGCTTTAAAAACCATTAATGCTTTTAGAGTTGTCATCTTCAATTATATTCCTGAAAATAAAGCACATTTACATCCTGCAGATATAGCCACTACTTATCTTATAAAATCTTTAGATACGTTTTTAATAGCATTGGTGCTATTCATTTTTGCACACGGAGTTTATACTTTGTTTATTTCAAACAAAATATATGATGATGGAAATGGTGTTTTAAAATGGATTAGAACACCAAATATTGGTCATTTAAAAAATGTGCTTGCCGAAGTTATTGTCATTATTCTTTTTGTGAAATTTCTTGAGGTAGTATTTGTAAATATTGACAACCTTAAATGGGAGATTTTAATACTTCCAGCATCTATTGTGCTATTAGCATTGGGTTTAAAATTTTTAAGTCTTAATAAAGAAGATATTGATAAAACTAAAAAATAATAGCTTATGAAAGCCATACAATTTACAGGTTATGGAGAGGTTTCGAAAAAAGTAAAAACTTCCGAAATTGTTAAACCAACCATTAGCAAAGATGAAGTATTAATTGAAACGTATGCTGCTAGTGTAAACCCTTTAGATATAAAAGTAGTTGAAGGAAAACTAAAAAGCGTGAGTAATTTTAAGTTACCAACAACTTTAGGTTATGATGTTAGTGGAATTATTATTGAAAAAGGCGAAAATGTTCCTAATTTCAATATTGGAGACGAGGTGTTTTCTAAAGTGAATAGACAAGGAACGTTTACTGAATTTGTCGCTGTGAATCAAAAACTAGTTAGCCTAAAACCCAAAAACACAACTTTTGAAGAAGCTGCTAGCTTACCATTAGTAGGTCTTACAGCAATTCAAGCCTTGAAACGAGGTAAACTAAAATCTGGGGAAAGTATTTTAATTCCTGCTGGTTCTGGTGGTGTTGGTTCATTTGCCATTCAATATGCAAAATCAATTGGAGCTTATGTATATACTACTACAAGTTCAGAAAATGTAAGTTGGGTAAAAAAACTTGGAGCTGATGAAGTGATTGATTATAAAACTGTAGATTATACTGCTATTGTACAAGATGCAGATATGGTTTTGGATACACTTGGAAACGAATACACTGAAGAAGCTTTTAGCGTAATAAAAAATGGTGGAAAAGTAATAACCCTTGTTGGTCCTGTAGATAAAGAAACTGCCAACAGAATGAAACTCAATAAAATCACTAAACTATTCTTAGCGTTTAAAAGACGAAAAATAACAAAACAAATAAAGCAAAAATCAGCATTTTATAGTTTAGTATTCATGCGAGCCAATGCAAAACAACTCAATGAAATTTCTGAACTTGTAGAATCTGGAACAGTCAAAACCAAAATAGACAAAGTGTTTCCATTAAAAGACACACTAAACGCCTTGCTTTACGTTAAAAAAGGGCGAACTAAAGGAAAAGTTGTTATCAAAATTAAATAAGTCATGAGTAGAGGATTTGTAAAAGAAGATGACCAAGAGGAAATTCCTATGGTACCACCAAGAGCCGACTTACCAGAAGGTGTAACTAATTATGTAACGCAAGTTGGTATGGATGAACTTTTAATTGAAAAACAAGAATTGATTAATGAAAGAGAGCATCTTGACATTTCAAACGAAAAGGAAAGCCGAATAGCCTCCAATTATATAAACGCTAAATTGCAATTGTTGAAAAACCGAATTGCTACAGCAAAAATAGTAGATCTAAACAATCAACCAAAAAACATAATTCGATTTGGTGCATTAGTAACTCTAAAAATTGGAAATAAAACAGCGCCTGAACACTATCAAATTGTAGGTGTAGATGAAGCTGATATTTCTAAAGGAAAAATCGCATTCATTTCACCAATTGCTAGACTTTTGATAAACAAAAAAGTGGGAGAAAAAGCAGTGTTGAAACTAGCTAAAGAAGACAGGTATTTTAAAATTATTAATATCCAATATTAATTATATAAAACTAAATTAAATGTACACAAAGCGTAATTATTCTTTAAAGCAGATTCTACTTTGGACACGGAAGATATTTTTTATTTCGTAATACTTTCAACAGTACCTGTAATACTTTATACCGTTTTTCGTTGGTATTGGTTACATTTACCTTGGCTACCTATTAGTTTAATAGGTACTGCAGTAGCTTTCATTATTGGTTTTAAAAATAATGCTTCTTACGACCGTTTATGGGAAGCACGAAAAGTTTGGGGAGGCATTGTAAATACTTCTCGATCTTTAACTATAATGCTTAACGATTATGTAAATAATGAACATGCAAAAAAAATACTTTCAGATCAAGAATTATTCGAAATTAGAAAGACATTTATATTGCGTCACATAGCTTGGATGAGTTCGTTACGTCACGCTTTACGCACACCAAAGTCTTGGGAAGCAGAACCAAGAAAGAAAACTGGTATAGACTATAGAAAACACTTAGAAATTAGAGAGCAAAAATATTCACTTGAAGAAGAACTAAAAGGCTATTTATCTGAAGAAGAAAAGGACTATGTTTTAAGTAAAAAAAATAAGCAAGCAGCCTGTTTAAATTTACAATCAAAACATTTAAGTGCACTTAAAACTGAAGGCTATGTTTGGGAATTTGCCCATTTAGAGATTGAAAAGATGTTTGTTGAATTATTTACTCTTCAAGGTAAAGTAGAACGTATTAAAAATTTCCCTTATCCTCGTCAGTTTGCCACATTAAATAAGTTTTTTGTTTGGATTTTTGTTATTCTCCTACCATTTGGTATGATGAATGAATTTGATAAAATTGGGATAATCATCGTTGAAAGCATGGAACAATACAAACCTTATCCTAATTCAGGATTCCATTATTTAATAGAATTAATGGGGCATTATTTTATATGGTTTACTGTGCCTTTTAGCGTCATCATATCATGGGTTTTTAATACTATGGAGCGTGTAGGTGAAGCCTCTGAAAACCCTTTTGAAGGAGAAGGCAATGATGTGCCAATTACAACAATGTCTCGAGACATAGAGATTGATATTCGTCAAATGATTGGTGATCATGAAAATAATATACCTAAACCAGAGCCTGAAAAATTTAATACTCAATTATAATTTTATGTTTCGGCTCAAATTCTAGGAGCTATTTTTGCAAGTGGTTTACTAAAATTTACATTCTCTAAAAACTTAACGTTAGGAACTACAATTCCTTCTGGCTAGTTAGTACAATCGTTCATTTTAGAATTTGTTCTGACTTTCTTTTTAATGCTTACAATTTTAGGAGTAACATCTAAAAAAGAATTTTCATATATAGCAGGTCTTATAATTGGATTAATTGTTACTGGAATTATTTTATTTTCAGGTCCAATTTCTGGAGGCTCGTTTAATCCTGCGAGAAGTTTGGCACCTGCAATTGTATCTGGAAACTTCATTGCTCTTTGGGTTTATATTACTGCACCAACTTTAGGAGCAATAGTCGCAATGTTAATTTGGAATTCATTTAACAAAACGGAGTAAAGCCAGCAGGTAACAAAGAACTGAGGTAAAAACCAACTCTTTTCTACATTAAATTTGAGACATACATTACCTGTGTCAAAATCTTTG
>NZ_JAVRBG010000028.1:0-5849 GCF_031845265.1 Mesonia ostreae
AATGTTTCGTGTGAAATTACAATAATATTAAATGAAATTTTAACCCAAAAATGGTCAACCTATATCAGGATAATACAATTTAACAATGTCGGAATTTATTACAGCCTTTTGTCAGAAATATTGCGGTAGCTTCTTAAAAACAATATCTTTGCAAAATGAAATTAATTGACGAAATAAATAAAAGGAGAACTTTTGGTATTATCTCCCACCCCGATGCTGGTAAAACAACCTTAACAGAAAAATTACTGCTTTTTGGAGGAGCCATACAAGAAGCGGGTGCAGTGAAATCAAATAAGATTAAAAAAGGCGCAACCAGTGACTTTATGGAGATTGAGCGTCAGAGAGGAATTTCTGTAGCGACCTCTGTTTTGGCATTTGAATACCGCGATATTAAAATAAATATTCTAGATACACCTGGGCACAAAGATTTTGCCGAAGATACCTTTAGAACCCTTACCGCCGTAGATAGCGTTATTGTAGTGATTGATGTTGCCAAAGGAGTCGAAGAGCAAACCGAAAAACTAGTAGAGGTTTGTCGCATGCGTAACATCCCTATGATTGTTTTTATCAATAAAATGGACCGGGAAGGAAAAGATGCTTTTGATTTGCTAGATGAAATTGAGCAAAAACTTCACCTAAGAGTTATTCCGTTGAGCTTCCCTATAGGAATGGGATACGACTTTAAAGGAATTTATAACATTTGGGAAAAGAACGTCAATTTATTTACCGGCGACCCTAGAAAAGACATTGAAGATACCATAGAAATTTCTGATTTAAGTAATCCTGAATTGGATGACCTTATCGGAAGCGATGCTGCCAATGAATTAAGAGAGGAGGTAGAACTAGCACAAAGCGTTTATCCTGAATTTAGCAAAGAAGAATACCGCGACGGAAAATTACAACCCGTATTTTTTGGTTCTGCTTTAAATAACTTCGGAGTTAGAGAGCTTTTAGATTGCTTTATTGATATTGCTCCTTCGCCAAGACCTAAAGAAAGCACTACCAGAATTGTTCATCCAGAAGAAAAGGATTTTACCGGTTTTGTATTTAAGATTCATGCCAATATGGATCCTAGACACCGAGATCGCCTGGCATTTATCAAAATTGTTTCAGGTAAGTTTGAGCGTAACGTGCCCTATTTACACGTAAGACATGGTAAAAAATTAAAATTTAGTAGTCCCAATGCTTTCTTTGCGGAAAAGAAAGAGATTGTGGATGTTTCTTATCCTGGTGATATTGTGGGACTTCACGATACCGGAAACTTTAAAATTGGAGACACCCTAACTCAAGGCGAAGAACTGAGTTACAAAGGGATTCCGAGCTTCTCTCCAGAGCATTTTAGATACATCAACAATGCAGATCCTATGAAGTCTAAGCAATTAGAAAAAGGAATTGACCAGTTGATGGATGAAGGAGTAGCGCAATTATTTCGTTTAGAACTGAATAACAGAAAGGTAATTGGTACAGTTGGCGCGTTGCAATATGAAGTGATCCAATACCGACTAGAACACGAATACGGAGCTAAATGTACCTATGAGAATTTAAAAGTGTACAAAGCCTGCTGGATAGAGCCCGAAGATCCAAAAAGCGCTGAATTTGCCGATTTTAAACGCGTGAAAAGTAATTACTTGGCTACAGACAAACGCGGACAATTAGTCTTTCTAGCGGATTCTCAATTTTCATTGCAAATGACGCAAGAAAAATACAAGAACATTAAATTCCATTATACTTCTGAATTTAAGTAGATAAGTTAATTTAAGTCGTAACCGACTAAGATGTTAGACCGCTTTCCGCCCGAATGAACTCTTTCAGACGGGCTCGCCCGAATGGTACAGGCGGGTGCTTTTAGATAATAGAAGTTAGATTTTATATATAAAAAGCCATTAACTTAAAATAAGCTGAGATGCTGAACCAAGTTCAGCATCTCAGGAAATCTGTATAATTTCTAAAAATCTAAGCGATACACGAAACTGTCACCCTGAATTCATTTCAGGGTCTCTTTCTTATTTAGATTTTTTACATGCTTAGAATTCTGGGATTAACATCTAAACTGACTTTTTAACCAGTCTCCTAAATTTTATTGTTTTAGCATTTTCTTGACACTTTCTCCTGTCTCACTTTTAATCTTTACAAAGTAAATACCCGCTGGCAACTGCGAAACATCATAAGTGCTTTGAGCTTCTTTAAAGCCTAACACTTCTTTTCCGTTAACGGAAAAAATACGCAGCGATTTAATGTTTTTACCAGATTCTACCTCTAACTGAAAGTTATTAGTTACAGGATTAGGATAAAGATGAACCGCTACTTTTTCTTTATTCGCCACTGCTAGTTGTTCGTTGCGGTAAATGGCTTGGTCCCCATTGCCGTTGGTAATTGTTAAGACAATATAATTGGGTTGAGTGGTAAAGGCGTAAGAAAATGGATTTGGGTGACCATTATTGAAGTCATAAAACTCAGAGATATAAGTGGTATCAAACAGATCAGCATTTGGAACACTTGGACATTCATTAGGTGTTAGTACAGAGTCAATAATAGAAAATTCATAATTTGCGTCATTATACGTAAGTTCTCCATTGATGTCCCAACAAGATTTTAACAAAAAATTATATGTTTGGTTGTAATTAAAATCATTGTTAGGTTGCAAGTTTTGAGGAGGAAATACATCGTTCCCATTAATGACCAGTTTTTCTAAATACCAAATATGATTTTCTAAGGGCGCTATTTGTGCTAAGCTATTAAAGCTTAACATGCAAATAATTAGTTTTATTATAATTTTCATGATTTTAGCTTTTATTGGATGATTAAATTTTTAGTTTCTATAATCTCACCATCACAAGATAGGGCGATTACATACGTACCTGCTGGGTAAGATGAGACATCAATGTTTAAGTTATTATTGCTTACATTAAGAATGTAATTATTACTCACCGCCGTTTGTGTAGAGGTAATACTTAGATAAGCTGAAGTTGCTCCTTGGGTTTGGTAAGCTACCTGCACTTGATTGTTAGCAGGGTTTGGGCTTAAGCTTTGTTAATGCATAAGGGCTTTCTACGGCAATAAATGCATAATCTTTATAACCATCCGCTTCTGCAATGATTTCGAGTTTGTACTCTTGCGTTATATTACTACTTAGGGCTAACTGTTCGCCAGTATGTAAAAGATTTCCATCCACATCGTACCAATTGTAAACAGCAGTTTCATTAATAGTAGTGGCCTCTAATAAAGATGAATTGTTTGTTTCATTGCTTTCAGCTTTAAAAAACGGGCGTTTATTGTTGGGTTTAATTTCATAACTTTCTGTTCCTGTTGTTTTACTTGTAGCACTTTCAATCTGCCTTACATGATATAGGTACGTTAACTTATGGGTAGGTTCCTCGGTTAAAAAATTGAAGCTCATACTAATCTTTCCCCATTCACCTCCTGGAAACTTCAAATTTTTAATACTAGCCGGACTATCGTTTATTAGCAATTTTTTATCTTCTTCATTAGCAATTTTTAATCCCGATCCCTGACTACCTCCATCAACCCAAAGATTCCAGACTGCATCATCTAAGGTAACATAAACCTCTGCTTCATTATGAATAGGATGTGGATCATTTTTTGGAGCTGAGAATTCTATTTCAGTAAGTTCCGGTAATTCCTTTACTGGGTTACCCACTAAAATTGTGGCACCAGGATTCTTACCTGTAATTTGATTGATGTCCACTAAACTTAAATTTTTGCTAGCAATGTTATTATTACGGTAAACATTGTTTAGACCTAAATGCTCATCAAAAGTCATGGGATCATCATCAGAAATAATTCTTGCTAATACGCAAAAATGCCAAGGATTATCGAGGCCGGTATAATTATTAGGATTGGGTGGTTGCCACTCAAATTCTATAATGGTAGATTCACCAGGAGTTAAGCTGGGGATGGTTTTTTCTGATATTGGATTAATTTCATCACCTAATAATAAACTACCATTATCATCAGTACTACCATCCCACAGATCTGGCCATCCTAAAGCGGTATTCGCTTTGGCCCAATGTACTTTTAATTTTGCATTATCCGATATGTCTAAAGTTTCACAACTTTTATTGGTTACCTTAACATAAATATAAACGGAGGAGTTTGTATTATATTCAGGGTTTTCGTGTACTTGCACTAACTTCCCATCAGGTTGATTACGCACCCAAATGTCTGGACTGTTCCATAAGACAGGACCAGAGTCTACATCGGGTTCTGCTCCCTTGTCTTCTTCCGTATTTCTAATCGTTAAATCCAATCCTGAAGTAGGATTGTATAAACATTTGGCTTGTAAAACTGCTGCATAGGCATTAACACGCCCTGCACCTAATAATCCAATATAGGGTGCATTTTCTGGAATTTGGTAAATGTCTACTGCAGTATCCATTAAAATTTGCTTTACTTGATCTGGAGTAATCGTAGGATTAACATCATACATTAGAGCAGCTACACCGCAAACGAAAGGCCCCGAAAAAGATGTACCATTACCTGTCTCATATTCATTTGCTCTAGTAGTAGTAGGTATAAAATAACCAGGAGCAACAATATCTATTTTATCATTATGGGTAAAAGTAAAATTATCATCCCCCACGATATATTCATGTACATCTTTCCAACCAATTTGATAACCTTGTGGGTCTACATAACCATGATCACTGTGATGACCTACAGTACTTACGGAAATAACATGATCATAAGAAGCTGGATAAACATATTCATTTTGACCAGAAGCACCATTACAACTATTTTTCCAATTACCGTTTCCCCCTGCTGTAATTGTGGTAACTCCATATTGTTCCCAAATTTCTTGAAAAACTAATGCATCTGCTTCAACATAGGAACAACCTCCAAGTAAACTTGTTGTTAAAACTTTAATCTCGGGATGATTTTGTACCAAAAAAAGCATTTGTCTAACATAGGTATTTGCATTATCAAAATTAAAATCTTGCGATAATGGTGCATTTCCACTATATGCTGTAATTAAACTAGTATTGTAACCTATTGCAGCAATACCAATATTATTGTCTGTGTCAGCGGCAGCACTTCCCGCTACTTTTGTTCCATGGGGATATGGTGCACTACCATTATGTATATCTCCATAATGTTGAGTTATTTTGTTAACTAAATCTGGATGATTTATATCAAAATGAGAATCTACAATTCCAATAACAATATTTGTATCACCTTTTGAAATATTCCACGCTTGGAGTGCATTAACTAGGTCTAAATGCTTAAAATTGCTTACAGGCGCATAGGTATTCAAACCATAACCACTTAAACTTGGGGAAGTCATACCTGTAGTGCCATCATAATCATCTGGAACACTCAAATTTCCATAATTTAAATCTCCTAAAAAGTCTACTTGAGTTACATTTGGTAACCGAGATAATTCACTTTGTAGATCTTCAGAAGTAAGTCCAACCAAATAAATGCGTTGTAACCGCTCTGTTAAAGCACCAGGAAAAGCTTTTTTATATACATATACATTTTGATCATTAATAAATGTATTGTAATAGGGATTCTCAAATGTCAGGGTTAAAATTTGACTTTCTCTATCTCTAGATTTTGTAAGGAATTCTAAATCGCCAGCTTCCTTTTCTTCCACATAATAATAATAAACATCTGGGTAAGTTTCTTGTGCCCAAATTGCGGAGCTAGCTAACGTAAATAAGTAAATTTTCTCATAATTCATTATATTGGTTATAGTTATGTTAAATATAGATAAAATATGTTAATAAAAAAATTATATAATAACTTTAAGACAAATAAACTACCTCGGGGCAAGCCCACGAGGTATTAAAATAATTTGAGCTGTCCAGAATAGATTTTCTTATAATCTT
>NZ_JAVRBG010000029.1:0-4896 GCF_031845265.1 Mesonia ostreae
TGCGTTTGCCTTTTTTAATTTGCGATATGATTTGTGTTCCATCTGAAATTTGATTTATATCGTTTTGCACAATTTGTATTAAAAATCCAAATTAATTAATCCGCAATGTTTTTACTTTTCACAGATAATTATTTTTCACTACAATTTTAAAATCGGTTAGATAATAAAAGGAAATAACTTGCTCAAAGCCCTAAAGATAATAGGAGGGATGTTGTTTTTTACCATAACTGGCAACGGATTTGTATATGAAAAGTAGCGTGCAAATCAGTGATTATTTATCAGCCACGCACAAGCCAAATCTTTTATGCTTTACGCTTAACTTTCTTTATAAAATCGTCAAATCAAAAGATTTGGCGATTTAGTAAATATACCAAAATTTTCGGTTTATCACAGACGAAGCTATTTTTTATATACGGTGTTGTAAAACGTTTTTTATTCATTTGGTTCATTTACTAATTCGTCAATTTCTTCTTGTGTATATTCAATAGGCTTTTCAGTTTCCCCACAAATCATATTCAAAAAGTTCAAAATAGGAACATTAGAGTTTATATCTAAAGAATTAGCATATTCAAATGCAGACAAAGGCTTTCCTTTATCTTTATCATATTGGTAATCGTGAGAGCTTTCAAAATCATATACAGAAACGTATCGTTTAGAAAGGTTTTCGTTGAATTCATTTCCTCTTGTTAATTCATCCCAAATATTTTGATTAATTGTCCAAGCAGAATTATTTTTTGGATTACCATCATTATTATTTTTTACAGCATAATTGATTTCTCCGTTATTTCCTTTCGTTTTGGTGTAGTTGTATCTTGTATCACTATCGTGTATAATATGTTGTTTAATATTGAAGTGATTAAAAATCTTTTGAAAAAATGGAATATTATTTTTTGAACCTGTATTGACTACAAATATATCATTTGTTGGAAATTTTCTTTCTAATAATTCTCTAACAACTATTGCTTCAGTATCACCTTCTACTAAAATTACTTCATTAGAAAAAAAGGATTCACAAATATTTGGGTCAAACCTATTAATCATTTGAACTTTATTTTTTATTTCTTGTGAAGACGAAAATAAATCATCTCCTGCTTGATAAATTTTTGTTGTTCCGTCTTCTTCTCTTAATAATCTCACTAAAGTGGTGTGTTGTTTTGATATATCTATTAAAGCAGGACTATGAGATGCACAAATAATTTGAAAAGGTGAATCGGCACATAATTCATAAAGTACTTTACGAAGTAAATTAATAGCTTTCGGGTGTAAATAGACTTCTGGCTCTTCAAATAATATTATATATTCTTTAGATACACTTTCACCATCATTATTTGTTGGTAAATCGTTTTTAACTATCCCTAAAAAATTAAATAGAGCTTGTCTTATAACTCCGTGACCGTGATTAGAAAAATCTTGTTTTGCTTCTGGAAATCTATCATCTTTTATTATTACAGAAAACTCTTTTTCAAAAGTTGAAGCTAAATTAAATTCTTGTCCTTCAATTGGACTAATTTCTAAAGTTAGATTAGGGAAAATTTTTCTAAAATTATCGTTTGCTTTGTCAGTTTTAGAGGTAATGTTTTCATTTGATAGTATCCTTTCTTGTAAATTTTCTATTTCGTTCATTACATTTTGATACGCTTCAACTTCATCATCTTTTAGACTTTTTAAGACGCTTTTTTGAATAGTTTCTTTAATGAATTTTGTTAGGTCAGCAGGCGTTGGAAATGCAGGTATTCTTACTGGTGTTGGTGAATGTTTAGTTAAGTATTGTTCTAAACCTCCAAATCCATTTTCGACATAATCATTTATTTCAGGATTAGGGTCGAAAGTTTCCTTTTTACCCTCAACATTAATGTCTTCCCAAGTCTTCCTGAATTTTATTTTTCCATCTTCTGAAACCCATTTATTAAAACCTTTATTTTCAAAAATCGCATTATCTCCTTCTTCTTTTAAGAACGTTGTTTTTATCTCTATATGATTATTTGTATCAAAACCGAGGAAATCATTAAGAGTTGCTTTTTTTTTCGGTGCAATCATATATTCGTAAGCAGATAATAATGACGATTTACCAGCATTATTTTGACCATATAAAAATATAATATCCGAGTCTTTAAGAGAAAGTGTTATTCCATCTCCTTTTATAGAGCGGAAGTTTTTGATTGTTATGTCTAATAGTTTCATTGGTTGGTCAAAATGTTTTACAACGTGTTTGTATATGGTTTGTTGCGTGTTTTAAGCAACTAATTTAATAAATAATTACCGACCAAGAAAGTCCGCGAGGACTTTCGTAAGTAGGCTAAAACTAGCAATAAATTATATACGGTGTTGCCAACTGGCTTTATTCACTTTTTTGTTTTTCAATCGTTTTTAATTCAGAAATTGAAATTTCCCCATTAGCCTTAACAGAATTGTCTGCATAGACTTCCCAGAAAATTATTTCATTATTAAATTCAATATCTTTTTTGAATTTAATTTCATCTAATCTAAATTGAGTTTCAGGTAAAATTGGGTCATATCTTGAAGGCCAATAATCATATGTGTTAAAAGTTCCGAAATTCTTAACATCCTTAATTTCACGAATTGTATTGTCACAAAAAATTCGTTTATATTCTATTCCATCTTTAATTACAGAACTTCTATGATTATATTCTTCTTCTTTGAGAATTGATACTGGAATTTCTAAAAAGCAATTTACGTAGTCAGCGAAAATTCCACCAACATTTTTTGCATAGACATTTAAAGTATTGATTACTGAATATTCCTTTTCCTGTTTTTCTTCTCTGTTTATTTGAAATGTAATTTGGGGAATAGGTGGTTTTACTTCGTATTTATATTTTTCAACCTCCAAAATAATTTCAATTTTTGGGGATTTATTTCGGTTCATTACATCTTTAACTTCATAATCGTACATAGGATTTTTTCCGAAATTTGATCGTTTATAATAACGAAAATCAGAAGCTTGATGAGCTGTTGTACTTTTAGGGATTCTCACAATATACACAACAGAATTAGAAGATTCTTGAATAGGAATTGATTGAATTATAATTCCGTCAATTTTTGGTGAAATCCTACCGTTTATTATGTTTTCTAACCATTCTTTGGGAAATTGAGTTCTATCAACTGCGTTTATTTTTTCAGGTAAATGGCTTTTTTCTTTTTCGTTAAATTCAGCTATTCCGTAAATAATAATTCCTCCATTTGAGTTAGCAAAAGACGAAACATCTCTAGATATTTCATCTTTTTTTCCGTCTGATTTTGCTAATGAACCTGATGCCTTATAATCCAAATGAATATTTTCCTCAATTTGGTTTATTATTAAATTCTCTAAATCTGATTCGTTCTCAATTTTCATTAATTTACGTGGTTTTTTTAGCTTGTTGGCAACGGTCTTGTGTATGATTAGTGGCGTTGTTAAGCAACTAATTTAGCAAATAAAAACCGAATAGAAAATCCGCGAGGATTTTCGTAAGTAGGCGAGAACCAGCCATTAATTATACACGGTGTTGGCAACAGTTTTTTAATTCTTTTTATTCACAGTATTTGGGTCAAATCCATAATAAAAGTCATTCAACTTTCCATTCGAACTTTGAAGTCCAACTATGTCCATTATTTCCTGAAAATAAAGTAAAATCCTTTCTCTATCTTCAGAATCATATCCTAATTCCATTTCTGGGAATTTTAAAAGTCCGATTCTAATTGCTTCTTGGTATTTCTCGTCAGTTGGTTTTTCAGATTCTGCAATTTGTTTAAAATCAGTTGCGACTTCGTTGATTTTTTCGGTCAATATTGGTCTCAGTTTTTCATCCGATATATTTGGTGAATGATTTTCCGAATAGAATTTTTTCTTTGCAATAAATTCTACAAACTTTTCATTCGCATTTTCAGGTGTTTTCATTTCGGTTGCATTTTGTCCGCAAGCAGATAAAGTTAAAAACAGAACTAATATTTTGATGTATTTCGTCATTTCTCAAATTGTTGCCAACGTTTATGTGTAAGGAACGTTGCGTGTTTGAGTGCGAGGATTTTCCGAAGGAAAATCAGAAGCTAGCAAACAAAGCAACGACCAAACGATTGAACTAAAATAAGCAATGTTTTTTACACGGTGTTGTAAGCAGTATTTTGTCAGAAGTTAATTTCATCCCTTTTACAATACCAGTTCGGGTCGCAACCAGTTGTCACACATCCACCAGATTTATATACTTTGTCTTTTTTCTCTTCTCCTTTTTTAGTTATTTCTGCTATAAGTCCGTAGGAAATCGGAATAACTTGGTCTTGTTTTTTACATATAGGACAAGTTTTGTTTTCTTTTGATTGGTCATATTTACAAGACAAAGAATATGGAATCTTTATTTCAACCGTTTCATTAGGTTTTAAAAATCCGATTATTGTTAATTGTCGCATATACGAGTGAGGTTCAGTTCTAATTCGGATTGAGTCAGACTCAAGATTATGAAATGAAAAATTCAGATTTTTATCAACAACTGTAGTTTTTTCAATTCCGTTTATCTCAAGAATCACTTTAGTGTTTTCAGCAATCAATTCCGCTTCTTCTGGAATTTCTGCAACTATTTTTCCGTTAATTACTCCGTTTTGAGCAAGACAGAATGAAATTCCGATGAACATTAATATTATGCTGAATGTTTTTCTCATATTGCTTACAACGGTCTTGTATATGGCTCGTAGCGTGTAAATTAGCGATAACTATTCGGTTAAGCACGAGCCGAATTTTTTAATTTTCTTATTACCTTTTTTTCAATAAGCCAAATTAAAAAATTTGGCGGACTTGCAAATATGCCTTTACTTCGATCAAGCAACTCATTAGCTATGAGCTATATACGTCTTAAGTTTGATTCTTGTTAAATTTAAGTTATAAATCAGAAAGAACAAAGAGAGGAT
>NZ_JAVRBG010000030.1:0-4669 GCF_031845265.1 Mesonia ostreae
TTCTTTCAGCATCATCCAAGCTTCGAGTTCTTCGGAAGATAATGGTTTAGGTAAATGCTTTCGCATTCCGCAGCGAATGAGATAATCGGAAACGGACAAATTTAATTCTCGGGCATTGGCTTTGATCACGTCCTTTTCAAAGGGAGAAATCCGTAGTTCTATGCGTGCTTTTTTTTCCATAAACATCCTTTTTTTTCTTTTCAACCGCAGGGCGAAAACAAGAGTTTTTTGAAGTGCATTTTGAGGGTGGTAACCCGAAAATGTACGTACAAAAACACCTCTTGATCTACTACACCCGATAAAAATTGCTGCTAATAACAAAAATAGAAGAATTTAATCGAATATGTAGCCTGATATTATGATTTATCTAGCTAAGAATTCAGTATTTTTATTTTACTTGAACAAATCGGAGTGCGAACCGATTCTTACTAACTTAATTACATCCGGAGATTCTATTTGAATCCATATAATCAAAAGGTCGGGTTTAATGTGGCACTCCCAGTTATCTTTATAGTTTCCCTTCAACTTGTGGGGGAGCATAGATTGAGGAATTTCAGAAACCCCTCCTTTTTCAAGCTTTTTCAAAACGTCAACAGCTGCCTGGTAATATATTTGTGATTTCTTTATTTTCTTAAGGTCTTTTTTAAACTTGGTGGTAAGTTCTAAATGATACATTGATTACAGTTTTTCAAGCCAATTATCAAGGTTTTCTATTCGTTCCAGTTTTCCCTGACGGGCTTCTTCAATAGCACTTTTAGTGGTATCATTGGGGATATCTCCAACATCCCGGTATAGCAATTTTTCAATATAATTATTTAGGCTTCTCTTATCGGCTTTAGCTTTTTCTTTCAAGGCTTCCAGAAGATCCCCGTTTAGTCGAACTGCGGTTTGGACTTTTGAACTCATAATACTGTTTTTAAGGATAAATGCATAGCATAGTGTTATACAAATGTAATCATATTAAATAAATCTCACCGGGGTTGAACAATATAAAATTAACTGATACCATAAAACGCATTTTAAGCCTGTTTAAGGGCGGTTGTTTGTTATATCAAGTATATACTTGTTTTTTATGCAAAACTTTCTCAAAAGCTAAAAAAAGTGCAAATTTCGGCGCCTGGTTTACACTGCGTTCAGCTATTCCGTTCCGTTTTTCGTTTTCTTTTCACTCCGCATTATTTTTCAGGGAGATCTTCCAGAGTCGATTTTTCCTTTTTACTTTAAACCTCTCTAAAACGTTTCTTTTAATTATTTTAAATACTTTAATACTTTAAGGGCTTGGGGGGTACTGATAATCAACAAGTTACAAGCTGAAAAAACACTTTTTATAAGTGAAAAAACACTTTTTATAAGTGAAAAAACACTTTTTATAAGTGAAAAAACACTTTTTATAAGCTAATTCATATTAATAAAAACACACCGTTTGTTTTTTTAGTGTTTTTTTATATATTTGAAAAACAGAAAATTAGCCCCTATGAAAGATTTATCGATTTATAGTGATGCCCAGGTACACGGCTTTAAAGAAAAGAGGGTAATGCAGCATAACGCTATTACCTCCGGAAGATATGATTTCTCGGCTTGCCAACTGGATATCCTCTTTATGTTACTGGCTTCCCTCTCACAAAATGAATTGAACTACAGAATTACTGCAAAGGATATTGAATTGATTACTGGTCGCACCTGGAACTATGCCCAATTACGAAAAGCTACCGAAGAAATTGGAAGTCGTATGTTTGAAGTTGATATTAAACAGGATAATGGTAAAATGAGATACCGTCAAATGTGGCTTTTCCAACAAGTAGATTACCTGGAAGGTCAAGGTGCATTTGAGGTAATGATCTCCGAACCTGCAAAGCCATATTTCTTTGAACTTAAAAATACCTTTACTTCAATTCAGCTCAAATCTGTTTTAGCTTGTTCTTCAAAATATGCCAAACGTTTATATACTATTGCCTGTCAGTGGCGTTCAATAGGTCGCCAAACTTTTGAAATTACCGAACTTAAAAAAATGCTTGGTTTGATCGATAAAAAAGGGAATGAACAATATACTCAAATTGGTCAATTCAAAGAAAAAGTATTGGATGTGGCAAAGCAACAAATCAACGCCAATACCGATATCAAATTCGATTACAAACTTCACAAAAAAGGTCGTTCCTACAAAGTCATTGAAATCTTCGTGGATTTAAGCGCAAACCTGCAAATGGAGATCGATTTCAAAAAGCCCATTGCCGAGCAAAAGGATATTAAATATATTATGTCCTACGGATTGACAGAAAAACAGGCCACTAAAATAGCCGAAAAAGAAAAGATAAAGGACTTTAAAGCCTTGATAGAACAACTTAACCAGAAAGTGCGCCAGGGAGAATTGAAAGTCGATAATTCCCGGGGCTATATCGTTGGGGTATATAAGAAAAAAGGGGTTATCGAATGATATTTAATCCCAATAAAAAGTGACTAAAAACCTTCGGTTATCACGGAATATTTAAGGCATAAACCATATTTTTATCATCATATAACAAGTTGTGGTGCATATAACAGGAACGCATAAGAAACTGAAAAAGTAAATGAAATTAACGATAAGAAAAGAAAATACAGAAGACTTTAAAACAGTCTTTAACCTTATAGAAAAGGCATTTGAAAATGAACAAATGAGCGACCACAAGGAACAGTTTTTAGTGGAACGATTGAGAAAGTCATATGCTTTTGTTCCCGAACTTTCAATAGTAGCCGAAACCGAAAACAAAATTGTTGGACATATTCTGTTGACAAAACTTAAGATTAAAAACAAATCGAACGAATTTGACTCATTGGCTTTAGCACCTGTCTCTGTCTTACCTGAATTTCAAGGAAAAGGAATTGGCGGAAAATTGATAGTCGAAGCCCATAAAAAAGCTAAAGAATTAGGACATAAATCAATTGTTTTACTTGGACACGAAAATTACTATCCAAGATTCGGTTATAAACAAGCTGATAAGTATGGAATAGAATTGCCATTTGAAGTTCCGAAAGAGAATTGTATGGTAATTGAATTGATTGAAAATGGACTCAAAGGAGTAAATGGAATAGTTGAATATCCAAAAGAGTTTAACGAATAAAAAATACGACACCACAACAACGTGTATAATTAATGGCTGGTTCTCGCTTACTTACGAAAATCCTCGCGGATTTTCTATTCGGTTTTTATTTGCTAAATTAGGTGCTTAAACACGCCACTAATCATACACAAACACGTTAAGATCACTTCGCCCATTCTTTAAAATCAGCGGTTCTTTCTTCTGATTCCAGGATAAATTGCTTGTAATAATCTCGTTCTCCCTGAACTTCTTCGGTTTTGTTTCTTTGCTGTTGAAGAAAAAAATAGCACAAAAGCATTACCAATATTAAACTGCCGAAATAGATGGCTATCGCTTTACCTGTTATATAGCTGTTTTTAACGTCCTTGGCATTTTTATCTATCTCTGTAACATAATTCCCCATAGAGTTGTTTAGGTCGCTTAAATCGGGTTTAAAATGCTTCGCAGATTCTTCAATTCTCTGGGCTTGTTTTCTTATTTCTAGCTCTACCTGTTCCCGGTGTTTTTTATCCTTCTTCAACTCTTGTTGTAGGTCAAAAATGGTGTTCGATAGTGTCTTTGCTAAGGTTTCATTACTTACTCGTGCCATAATATTTTAAGTTTTATCTGCTAAGCCCTGGGCTTCTATCTCTTTTTGGTTTGAGTTCAATTTGCGCTTCTTTTTCCTTTTTAATTTTCTGCTGAATATTTTCTGAGATACTCATTTCTAACTTTCCATACCTGACTTCTTTGCCAATTTCAGAAGCTTTAAAACTTTGGGATGATTGTCGGTCAACAATTCTAAAGCCTTGTATTTTGCCGCTTCTTTGCTTGGTCAATTCAACATTATAACCCCTGTTGTGCATTGATCTCGCAAATTCCTCAAAAGAAGTCGCTTTGGATTTGCTCTGATTATATGCCTGGTGAATTTCCTTCCGCAGCTCTTTGGTCTTTTCTTTGTGCATTTTCCGAATATCCTTAGCGGTCAAAAGTCCTCTTTCTTTGGCAAGCTTTTCCGCACTTTCCTGCGCTTTTTTACTGATATTGCTATCATTGTGGGCCTGACCATCAAAGCCTATGCGGTTGACCTGAAAATGAATATGGGGTTTTCCAGTTGAAGTGTGCAGGGTCATTAAATACTGGTTTTTTTCAAGCCCTAATTCTTTCAAATGTTCCCGGCCAAGTTCCTGAAGTTGATCTTTGGTAAATTCTCTCTGAACATTATCTGGACTAAAATAAATACTGTACGTGTTTTTTGTAATACTGGGTTTCAAGGATTGGATTTCTCGGAATTCCGCTAAAATTTCCGTTGGAGTTTCTCCGCTGATCATATTGCGGTCGAGCTCGACCGCTTGCCCTTTATCATCCATAATATAGCGTATTCCCTCGGCACTTCCCTTTGTGGCATTAGCTTGACTGACCATTTCGTATTCTTTTTAAATCAACATTCATTTCTTCAATTACTTTTTTAATCTCCTGGTCAAGCCCTGGGCTTTTATTTTTGATGTAGTTGGAGATCCTTTTGAAATTGGTGGTGTATTCTTTCAGCATCATCCAAGCTTCGAGTTCTTCGGAAGATAATGGTTTAGGTAAATGCTTTCGCATTCCGCAGCGAA
>NZ_JAVRBG010000031.1:0-4206 GCF_031845265.1 Mesonia ostreae
GCTGGGGTAGCATCTATAACTACTCCACTAATGTCACAAGTAGAAATATCACTTCCCAAATCTATAGAGGGGGTGTTGGTGAAGGTCGCATTATAGGTTGCAGTTGCTTCACAACCATTATAAGTTGTGGTAACAGTATAGGTACCATCTTGTGTTATTGTAATAGATGGAGTGGTTTCATTGGTACTCCACAAGTAATCTACATTATCCAATTCATTAGCAGGAACACCTGTGATTATAGGCGTAAGAACAAAACTATTAGACTCTCCTTGTGGAGTACAAGGAATCGTGATGCCATCAAAAGTGACATCATAATTACTTTCGTCTATAATGATGCTAGAAGTTGATTCACAATCACCATCTGATGTAACCAATACTTCATACTCCCCTGCTTCAGTTATATCAAGTGTACTTGCAGTTTCTCCTACAATCTCAGTTCCATCTAGAAACCAAGTATAAGATACTGAATCAAATTGTGCTTCATTAAGTACATCAACATTTAGAGCTCCTGTTGATCCATCACAAATAAAATTCGTATCTGTAGTTAAATCTATTTCAGGAGATTCAAAAAATTCAATATTAATGACATCTGTAAGTCCACAAGCTCCAAAATAAACTACGGCTACCGCGTATTCACCAGGCTCTGTCACCTCAATACTTGTGGTAGAGATTGGTATTTCGAATCCATCTTCATCTAAGATTGGATTTCCATCCTCATCTAATTCAACAAGAAGAGTTCCTTCATAATACCATTCTATGCTAGCATTCGAAGCATCTTCTATACCTGTATCCAAAATAACAGGATCTCCCTCACAATTTGCGTTTCCATCTGCAATGGTTAAATCATCACCTAAGTCTATAGCTCCAAAATCAAAACTACCTGCTGCTAAGAAAATACCTGAATCATAACTAGTATCTCCTCTATCTGCAATTACCAATTTAAAATGGTATTGTTGACCAGGAACAACATCTGCCTGAGCCGTCATTACGGTTGTTCGCCCTCTAAAGTTAATGGGTGCTGTTATTGGAGAGGCTCCTGTATCTCCATAATATTCTCCAAAATATTCTTCATTTTCTGAAGTACAGTTATCATTATGAGCATCATCTCTAATGGTTACTACTGAAATAGGATCTGTAGTTCCAGGAACCACCGCAATATTAACAGTATTGCCATCTGCATCAGTCACTAAAAAAGCAAAAGAATCTGAATATGAACATTGAAAAGTACCATATTCTTCTGAAGCAAATAAGAAATCAAAACTAATTTCATCAATAAACGGTACAAAGTCAAATTCTATAATAGATGCATTATTAGAGTCTCCAGCAGCTAATTCTGGCACAGCATTCTCTAAATCTGTATCTCCAGGCCAAGTAGCTGGGAAACCACCGCCTCCATTAGATTGAATAGTTAATTCTGGCCCAGGAGCTTCATTTACATCACCCGTACTCATAAGCACCCCACTTTCCATTGGAAAACTAGAACCGTTTTGATCAAAGTAACCTATCCCATTTGTACTTCCAAAATCTGTTCCTGTAGAAGATGTAATATTACTTACTTGCGTACAAGGGTTGTCTATTAAAACATCCAACACCAATTCTTCTACAGTGTATTGAGTGGTATTGGTTGTTATTGGAGGTAATAATGTTGATACACAAATATCAAAACTTGAGGTTTGACCAGCCGTTACCGTTGACGAGTAAACTCTTACATAATAAGTTTCTCCTATGGTTAAATTTTCAGCTGAACTGGAATTATCTCCAAATTGATCTGCACAATATAATAGAATTAAATTATCACAGTCATTACCTTCATAAACAGAATGATATAAGTTGGTGGTAGATCCTGTAATATTTAAAAGAGATATAGCGTGATTTGTAGATGTAGCTTCAAATTCAAACCAAACATCATCATCTGCAGATCCTAAACAAGTATTAGCCTGAGTAGATTCAGTTGCCGATGCAATAGTACCTGGTACAGTAAGAAGACATTCTGCGGTATCATTGACAGGAATCTCTATCGCCATATCACACTCATCATTTGAAGGTGGTGGTGGTGGCGTACCAATACAAATATCAAAAACAGAAGTTTGGTCTGAAGATGATGTCCAAGAATATACTCTTACTTTATAAGTATTACCAAGAGTTAAATCAGAAACAAAACTATTATTTGGATCAGAACATACCAGTTCAGTTAAGTTATTACAATCATCTCCTTCATAAATTACATGGTACAAATCTGTTGTTCCCCCAGTAATATTATAAATATCTATAGTATGAGCGGTTGATGTTGCAACAAATTCAAACCAAACATCGTCATCACTGGTACCAAAACATCCATTTGCTTCATTAGACTCTGATGCTCCAAAAATACTTCCCGAACCAAATTCTGTACAAGAAAAATCAGGGTTCGTTAATAAAACAGTTGCTTCATTACATTCGTCATTGTCAGGAGGACATGTGGCTTGAGTTAAAGTTTCACTATTCAAAAAGCAGTTAGCATCTTGATTGTTATCTATAGTAATGTTAACTTCAGTCCCGTTTGCATAAGGACCAAAACTTAAGGTTTGTGGTGAAGTAATAGTTTCTATGTCTGTTCCATCAGAAACATCTACATCATCAGCAGATCCTAAATCTGTCACGTCTACTTCTACTATAAAACCTTCTGTACCCGTACTTGGATCACAAATACCTACTACATCAAACGTAGCATCTATATTTACACAAGTGTTTTCTGAAATCGTTAATGTATATGCTGTAGATTGTGGAGAAGCCCAAGTTGATATTAAAATGTAATAGGTTTCTCCTCCAGTAACCGCAAAATCTTGAATGTCTAAATCATCTGTACTAAAGCTATTGGTTAGCCCTGTATTACATGCTGTACCAATATCTGCGCAACTTGAGTAAACAAACATGCCTACGTAGTTTGAAGAAATGTCTGATAGTATAATATCTACAGAAGTATCTGTCGTTGGTGTGTACTCATATACTACATCATCACCATTCAAGTAACTGGTGGTTGTACCACAATCTGGTGCTCCTGGTGAGCCTGAATAATCATCTCCATAATTAGAAGTATCATCACTAGTTACATAAGGAAGAGGTTCTGAAACCTGTATAGCATCTTCACAAATAGAACCTGGCGGAGGTGGACTTACTGCTGTAAAGCTTTGCTCTACGCAAGCTGTTGCATTACCATTTGAATTATAAGGTACAATTGTCACAAAATATTCCTGATCGTAGCTGAAGTTATTAATGGGATCATAAGAGTTGGTAAGTCCTACATCTTCATTATCTAAAATATCGGTTGCTCCAGAAGTAGTTCCAATACTAATTATATAACCTGTAGCAATACCTGTGGCTGGAGACCAACTAATTTCACTATCTATTGGCACATCTACATCCCCGTCTTCAGGATTGCTTAAAACTGCATCACAGTTAGGAGCATTAGTAGTTTCTTGTGTTGCCAAAACATTATCATAATACAAATAATAATCTCCTTCTAACCAAGTCGCATTAAATCTTAACTGGAAATCTGATCCTGTAGGTAAATCTGCTCCAACAATAGTGTATGTCTTTGTTGCACAATCTGCAGACGTAACATGATTTGAATCATCTATAGTATCTATAGTGATCCAAGTAGCGCTTTGATCTACAGAATAATCTACTGTAAAATTTCCCCAACCTTCTGCCGTAGGATTTGTTGCTGCAGACCAATCTACAATTTTATAATCAAAACTTAATGTTAGGTCTGTGCCATTTGATTGACCTACAATATTTGGGGAAGTCAAATTGCCTGTATCATTAAAACTATAAAAGTTTCTTCTTACGCTTTGACCACTACAGGATTGTAGTGAAGAAGCGACAAAATTTCCTGTCCAGTTTGCAGGAACTCCGTTATCAAAAGTCTCGATAATACCTATCTGTCCATAAGATGATAGATACCCGAATGTTAACAATAGTAAAAGTAATTTTGTTTTCACGTTTTGGGGATTTAGAATTAGTGGTTGAATATATAAAAAAAAATTAAATAATCGTTAAAAAACAAAAAGTCTTAGCAAAACTGCTAAGACTTTTGTAATAAAGAATACTATTCTTATCTACAATCCTATTTCTCTAAGATTCTAAAAACAGATCTTCTATTAAGTTCAAATTGTTGTTCGGTACAAGGTTCGCAGTCTACTTTTGGTGCAGACTCTCCCATTCCTT
>NZ_JAVRBG010000032.1:0-3844 GCF_031845265.1 Mesonia ostreae
CGCTTTGGAGTATCTGATATGCAAATTCATAGAATAAAAACTGGAGAAAACTGGAGTTCAGTAACCGAATAAAAAAATCGGAATAACAAATATTGCGGAACTAACTTTTGAGAAATCTAACGAAAAAACAATTGAGGAAAAATTGAAAAAATTAATAATCTGAATAAAAAAACGTTGGGTAACACCGTGTATAATTAATGGCTGGTTCTCGCCTACTTACGAAAATCCTCGCGGATTTTCTATTCGGTTTTTATTTACTAAATTAGGTGCTTAAACACGCCACTAATCATACACAAAACCGTTGGGCACAATTAAAGAAAAACTATGAAATATGATAAAAGATTTTTTAATTTCATTT
Organism: Mesonia ostreae; assembly: GCF_031845265.1. NCBI lineage: Bacteria > Pseudomonadati > Bacteroidota > Flavobacteriia > Flavobacteriales > Flavobacteriaceae > Mesonia > Mesonia ostreae. The sequence goes on from NZ_JAVRBG010000032.1 coordinate 359, forward strand.
CGTGATAACTTCAAGGAGAAAACGAGAAATCCATTTTTAGGAACTTATTTAATAGTTTGGATAATTAGAAATTGGGAACTTATATACACCATTTTTAATTTTGATAAAAATTATCAATTAAAAGACAAAGTTGACTTTATTAAAACATATTATTCCGAACAAAGTTTTATTGGAAATTTATTAACTACAGCTTTATGGGCTTTTGGTCTTTTAATTTTGACTTATTTATTACTCGCAATTTCACGATTGATTACTAATTTTTCAGAAAAACAAATTACACCTTGGATATATAAAATAACGGATAGTAAATCAATAGTTCTGAAAGAAACGTTTGAAAACTTGAGAATTGAAAATACTCGAATTGAGACAAAATTAGAAATTGAAAGAGAAAACAAGAAAAGATTACTATTGGAAATATCTGAACTTGAAAATACAATTGATAAGATAAATTCAAACAATAATGAAGAAGGTAACCATAATGAAGAAACTAAAAAAAATATAAGTTTAGATAACGAAGTAGATGTTCTATTTAATAAAATTAAAAAGAAAAACCTAATAGATGAATTTATAGAATTAGTAGAAAGCATAGGAAAAGAAGAACAAGGCTGGATAAAAACTGAAGATTTGACAGACTCATTTGGATACTTTGTGAAATTAGGATTATTGGCTTCAGGAAAAGATAATGTCAATTATTTGGAATTAGCATTAACAAATGTTGGAGAAAAAGTTTTACGAAGGTCGAGATTAGAAATAGAATAATAACTGTGCCCAACACCGTATATAATTTATTGCTAGTTCTAGCCTACTTACGAAAATCCTCGCGGATTTTCTATTCGGTTTTTATTTGCTAAATTACGTGCTAAACCACGCAACAAACCATATACAAACACGTTGGCAACAAGCTAAAAAAAAAACTATATACTTAAAAAATGACCAAATTTTTAAAAGGAAATGATTTAAACGCAGAACTCGAAAAGATATTTGAGAGTGCAGAATACAGTATTATTTTGATTTCCCCTTATATAAAACTTCACGATAGATATAAAGCTTCACTTCTTACTAAACTTGAAAATCATAACATAGAAATTACAGTTTTGTTTGGTAAAAATGAAGATGATATGTCCAAAAGTATGAAACAGGAGGATTTTGATTTCTTTAAACAATTTCCCAATATTGAGATTTTATACGAAAAAAGACTTCACGCCAAATATTATGCAAGCGAATCTAAGGCAATTTTAACTTCTATGAATCTTTATGGTTTTTCTCAAAACAATAATATAGAAGCTGGAGTTTTAATGGAAAAAAAATTTAATAGAAATAATAATTTAGATGATAATTCTTGGGAGTATTTTGCTACAGTTTTACAGCAAGCTGAACTACTTTTTGAGAAACGACCTGTTTATGAAAAAAAGAATATTTTAAGTTCTAAAAAATACATTAAATCAGAAGTAGAAATCGATAAACTTTCTGATTTTTTTAATAATAAAAGTTATAATAAAGTTTTCAAAAAAAATACTAGAAAAAAAGAAAATGAACAAAGCAACAACACTAAAAACGAAATTGGATATTGTATTAGGACAGGAAAAGAAATAGCTTTCAATGTCGAAAAACCAATGCAATACGAAGCTTTTAAAATGTGGAATAAATATAAAAACTCTGATTTTCCTGAGAAATATTGCCATTTTTCAGGAGAGTTATCTAATGGAAAAACAAGTGTAAATAAACCTATATTAAATAAAAACTGGAAAAAAGCAAAAGAGAAATTCGATATATAAAAAAAGCCAGTTGCCAACAACGTATATAGCTTATAGCTAGTTAATTGCTTAAACGAAGTTAAGGCATATTTGGAAAGTCGCCAAATTTTTAAATTTGACGTTTTCCAATAAAAAAATAAATAGTAAAATTTAAAAATCTGGCTTGTGCTCAATCCGGAACTAATCGCTAATTTGCACGCTACGAGCCATATACAATACCGTTACCTGCAAGCTAAAAAAAAAACTATCAGTCGAAAATGAAAAATAAGATAATAATTCTGACTTTAACGCTTTTGACTCTTTTCTTCGCGAATTGCAAATCGGTAAGGTCTTTACAAAAGGAAAAGGAAAAATATAATATAATGCACGAATCAGAAGGAGATATAAATCTCGATGGAATTTCTGATTTAGGAATCGTTTCCTCTAAAAATGGTAGTAAAAATGGACAAATAATTGTCTTTATAACTAACTCAAAAGGAAATGTATCCAAAAAATTTGTGAACGATAATCTTACGGAAACTTATATAGAAATGTACGATCAATTCCCCGAAATAAAAATAGAAAATGGTGAATTGACAATTTCCTATTATGGAGGAATGTGCCATCGAGAAAGTCGAATTATTATATTTAAATTTGATAAAAAGCTAAACGATTTGTTCTTTCAAACATTAAGTACTTTTGAACATAATGTTTGCAATGATACAGAACCAAAAGAAAACGAAATTACAAACGCAAAATTAAGAGAAATAAAGTTTACCGAATACAAAGACAAATTGTAAATAAAAAAGCCAGCAGGTAACACCGTATATAGCTCATAGCTAGATATTTGCTTAATCGAAGTTAAAACATATTTGCAAGTCCGCCAAATTTTTTAATTTGGCTTATTGAAAAGAAAAGGTAATAAGAAAATTAAAAAATTCGGCTCGTGCTTAACCGAAAAGTTATCGCTAATTTGCACGCTACGAGCCATATACAAAACCGTTGTGGTGCATTTAAGAAAAATTCGTAATAGCATTAAAATTTTGAAAAATAAAGTAATTTTAAAACTAAACTTGAGAACCATAAAAAGATAAACTTACTTAATTAACCAATGAATAATAGAACACTCGAAGAACAACGAATTGAATTTTCAAATCAAAAATTTCTCGCTACACCTTTAGCCGGACTTATAGTTTGGACAATTATCGGATTTGTTGGAATATTTTCCTCTGATTTTATAGCTGTTTGGTCAATTTTTATTGGAACAGGCAGTATTGTGTATTTAGCTATGTTCATTTCAAAATATACAGGCGAGGATTTTCTTGACAAAACAAAACCAAAAAACGAATTTGATAAGCTTTTCTTTTTTACGGTTGGACAAGCACTTTTAGCTTACTCTATTGCAATTCCTTTTTTTATTATAGACTATTCTTCACTGCCTATGACAGTCGGAATTTTAACAGGATTAATGTGGTTGCCATTTTCTTGGATAATTAATCATTGGGTTGGAATTTTCCACGCAACTTTCAGAACTACAATAATTCTTGTACTTTGGTATTTATTACCCGAATATAGATTTATTGCTATACCATTCGCAATCGTTCTGATTTACATAATGACAATCGGAATTTTGAAAAATAGGCGAAATAAAGTAGAAATTGGAAATAAAAACGCACCACAACAAAGAACTGAGGTAAAAACCAACTCTTTTCTACATTAAATTTGAGACATACATTACCTGTGTCAAAATCTT
>NZ_JAVRBG010000033.1:0-3365 GCF_031845265.1 Mesonia ostreae
ACTACATTTTCTCCGTCTGAGATTAAATCTCCGCTATCTGTTAAATCAAAAGGATCTGCTGCTACACCATCATTGTCATCATCACATTGTTCTTGACGCAGGGCTTCTAAACTTTCTTCGGAAGGGGTAGGCAACGGCAACACTTCTATGGTGAGCGTGATCTCATTGACACACTCATTTTCTGTATTGGTATCTGCTACCTCTATAAATATCGTCTGCGGATTGGCTTGATTCACATAAGCTTCTGGAGTGTCTATTGGTGTTCCTGAGGCTTGATCTTCTGCGGAAGCATAATAGGTAAACACATAATTATCGGGCACCAGATTCATTCCTGTAATCTCTGCTTCTTTTACTGTTAAATCAAACTCTACCTGAGATAAAGGATCATTTTCATAATCGTCATCACACACCTGAAGTGGGGTTGGCTGTGTTAATTCTGGAATTTCCTCTACATATAACATAAAGGTGTTTTCATCTGTCAACACAAAAGCGTCTATACATCCTGTCTCGGTGTTTTCTATGCGCACCCAAATCATTTGAGGGTTTACAATATTGGTATAGTTGGTTGGGACTGCAATTTTTGGGGTACCACTTTCTGCCGCTACTAAACTCTCGTGGTAGGTAACCACTAAGTCGGTTGGGTCTTGGTCTCCAAACATCAAGTCTTCATTTTGTGTTAAATTAAAGACTGCAAAACCATCGGCGCTATCGTCATCACATACATAGAGGTCTTCTAATCCTTCTGACTCTAATGCAGGGGCAGGAACTACAATAAGCTCTAGGGTACGGGTCACATAACATTCGGTGCCACCTCCAGTGATTCCTGTATTTTCTGCTCTTACGTAAATGGTTTGGGTATTGATATTTACATTGGTGTAAAGCTCTGTGGTATCAATTGCATCTACACCATTCTGAGCATTGGCTAGCGTGGTATGGTAGGTGATTGTTACATTGGGTTCTCCATCTAAAATAATGACAGTCTCGGCTTCTAAATCAAACTGCGCAAAGCCATCATTATCATCATCACATACTTCTAATGTTTCTAGCTCTTCTGCAATACTAGGGTTTGGATTTACCACTAAAGTAAGGGTGGTAAAGGCTTCACAACCTGCATCACTAACTACTTTTACTTGTACCGTCTGCGGATTGTTTATATTCTCGTAGGCAGTAGCTGGATCAATTGGGTTGTCATTATCTATATCTGCTGCACTTTCATAGAAGAATACATCTAAGTTATTGTTTCCACCTGTAATTTCTGGATTGGCTTGGGTTAAATCAAATAAACCTATCTCATCGGTTGGCGTGGTAGCGCTATCGTCACAGGCTTCCAATGGGGATGGATTTTCAATAACTGGAAATTCACCTGTGATTAAATCAAAGCTAGCTACACGGTAGCATCCTGTATCATTATCTTCTAGGCGTACCCAAACCGTTAAAGGACTTACTCCTCCATTAGAATAGTTAGTAGGGTTGCTTATGGGATTGATTTCATTTTCTGCATTGGCCTGACTTTCATAGTAAGCAAGATTGTATAAACTTGGATCTTGGCTGCCATAAATGTCTCCTTCGTTTTGAGTGATATCAAAGTTTTGAAAGGTATCTCCGCTGGCATCACAATCAAAAATGTCTTCTAAAGGACCATCAATCATTGGAAGTGGGGTCACCACCAAGTCTAGGCTTACCCAACGGTAACATCCTGTAATGATGTTGGTTGCTCTTGCGTAAATGGTTTGTTGGTTTACTTGTACGTTTTCATACAAAGGTCCTATTTGATTTTGTACTAAACCGCTTTCTGCTCCTTCCGGAGTAGCATAGTAAGTGATCTCTACATTTAGTTCTCCATTGGCGATAATATCGTCTTGGGTAGCTAAATCAAATTCTACAAAACCATCATTATCATCATCACATAATTCGTAAGGTTCTAATTGATCTGTAGGAGTGGGTGAGGGTAACGGATTTACTACTAAGGTTAAAGTCGTCGTTACACTACATCCATTTTCATCTACCAATTGAGCTACTATGGTCTGGTTGGTGGCTATAATATTGGTATAGGCCGTTGGGTTTGGAATTTCTATCCCGGCTTGAAGATCGGCTGGGGTTTCATACCAAATCACTTCAATAGAGTTATCCCCTGCTGTAATTTCTCCGTCTTTTACCGTAAGGTCAAACACACTAAGTTCATCGGTATCACTTCCGCTCAACTCGTCATCACATAGTTCTAGGTTGGTAGGCTGTACGGCCACAGGTAGTGGATTTACTATAAGTTCTAACTCCACTACATTATAACATCCTGTTGGCGTATTGGGATCGGTTACACGAATCCAAATGGTTTGTGGGTTGAACAGGTTTTCGTAACCTCCTGCATTGGGAATGGCATCTACTCCATCTTCGGCTTCTTGCGCATCGTCGTGGTAGGTGATATCGTAGCTATTGGGATCTAATCCGTTTAAAACTTCTTCTTCTACTTGGGTTAAATCAAAAATGGCTTGTTCATCGTCATCATCGTCACATAGCTCTAATGGCTCTGGAGTGGTAATTAATGGACTGTCATAAACTTCCAATTCTAAAGTGGTATTTAAAACACATCCATTGGCTGGGTCTTCTACACGTACATAAATGGTTTGGTTATAAGGTACGACATTAGAGTAAGGAGACTCAACGGCTCCTACTCCGTTATCTGCATCACTTTGGGTTAAGTGGTAGCTTACCGTTACATCTGGATTGGCATTGGTGATCTCATCATCTTTCTGGGTTAAATCAAAAAGGGTATAGAATCCATCATTGTCGGTATCACAGGCTACTAACGGGCTTGGGTCAAAGATAGGTGCAGAGGTGGTAGCTTCAATCATAAAGCTTTCTGTAAGGTAACAATCTGCATCACTGTCTACCGTTACGCGTACAAAAATCTCTTGTGGATTCTCTATGTTTTCATAGTTGGCTGGATCGGCAATGGCTGGGGTTCCTGCATCGGCTGCGGCTTGAGTCTCGTAATACGTTACTTCATAATCCAACGGACTTTGTCCATCTAAAGCTTCTAAATTGCTATTGGTTAAGTTGAACGTGGCAAAACCAGTATTTCCACCATCACATTCTTCTTTATCGGTTACCTCGCCTATACGTACTTCATTTACGATTAAGCTAAAATTTGTAAGACTATAACATTCTGGCTTGTTGGTGTTATTGATACGTACGTAAATCGTTTCTACACCTGTAGTTGCCGGGTAGTTGGTTAGGGTTGTAATCTCATTTTGTGGCACTTCTGCATCGGCTTCATTTGTGTAATAAGAAATATCAAATAATGCAGGGTCTTGAGTTCCTAACACTAAGGGCGTATTGGTGGTTAAATCAAACTCATAAGGTCCGCC
>NZ_JAVRBG010000034.1:0-3131 GCF_031845265.1 Mesonia ostreae
AAAGATTTTGACACAGGTAATGTATGTCTCAAATTTAATGTAGAAAAGAGTTGGTTTTTACCTCAGTTCTTTGTTGTAAGTAGTGCTTTTTTCATTCTTTTATGCCGTTTGTAATAAATTAATTCCGCTCAATTCTTGCCCAATCTGATGTATTCCGCTTAAAATTTTCTCGGTTTGTTTTGCTGATGGTTTTTTAGTTCCTGAAACATATTGAGAAAGTAGGGTAGCGTTCATTCCGATTTTTTCCGCAAGAAATTTGGCATTTAAAACTTTATAAAATTTAAAAAATTGTTTAAAATCAATCTCAAATGCAATGTCATTTGGCTCAATTTTTACTTTTTCGTCCTCAAAGTGAAATTCAGTCGCTTCGTATGCGTTATTTATCAGTTCGGGAATCGATTGGCCAGTAGTAAATATTGGATAGTCTGCTGAAAATGCAGAAAATCCAGTACTCGTTTTCTCAACAGTCAATATCACTTTTTTCTTTTTACTCATAATCTTATTTTTTAATTCCAGCGTCTTTTAGAATTTTCTTTTCCAAACCTTTACCCATTTCTTGGCTACCGTGATTTGGAAAGATAATTGTTCCCTTTTTCGTTTCGTGTCGCATTTTTACGTGCGAACCTTTTTGAGATACTGCATACCAACCATCTTTCGTTAATATTCGGTAAAGTTGAGAACATTTCATTCAGTTTCACTTTGATTTAGATTACAAAGGTAAACTATTATTTACTTTTCTCAAAACAATTTTTAATGGAAGACGAATTTTCAGCATTACTTACAACGTGTTTGTATATGGTTTGTTGCGTGGTTTAAGCAACTAATTTAGTAAATAAATACCGACCAAGAAAGTCCGCGAGGACTTTCGTAAGTAGGCGAGAAGCCAGCAATAAATTATATACGTTGTTAGCTATCGTTTTTTTGCGTTCAGTTTATCCTCTAATTCACTTTTTAGGTAAAACTTACCTTTGAATATAATTCCGTTTATAGTTTCCGTGTTTTCAATATTTTCTAACGGATTTTCATTTAATAACACCATATCTGACTTAGCACCGACTTTAATAGTTCCCCATTCATTTTGTGAGGATAGCATTTTTGATAAGTTGTAAGATGTTGCTTTTAGAATTTCAAAATTTGAAATCCCTGCATTTTTATAGTGTTCCATTTCGCTATGCATTCCATAACCAGGAATACTGTAAATTCCCGAAGCGTCTGGACTTAGCAATAACATTCCGCCTTGTCTATAAATATATTTCAGGTAATTTAATCTTCCTTGAAATTTATCTTTGCTTTCTTTTCGCTCAACTTCTCTTTCGCTTTCGGTCGTTTTTTGATAATGTGCGGAAATTTTACTTTCCCAACTTTCTACCAATTCCGTTGGCAAAAATTCTACTCCATTTCGTTTTCTAAGCTCGTCTTCTGGAATTTGTCCAGTAAAATACCAATCTAAAGTTGGGCAATGATAAATGTTGTTTGTAATTGAAAGGTTTATTGCTGAATTTATATCATCTAAGCTTCTAAGACGAAAAAAACCTCCCAAGTGTTCGATGCTCTGAAAAACACTGCTTTGACAGACTTTTAAAAGACCTACGTTTGAAGGACAATGACCAGCAAAATGAAAATCCTCAGATTTGGCGGATGACACTAAATAATCAAATGTTTGTTCGTCTTTTATTGACAAAACTTTTGCAAAATCGAACCCAGACTTTTTATAATTTGAAATCATTTTATTCGCTTCTGTTTCCGATATGGTGTCTCTTCTTGAAATTGGCGGTGAAGAAAGAATTAATTTAGGTGTAAACTCGTCATTTTTGTCGATTTCCAAGTGCCACATTTCTCCTCGCATAGAACGTAAAGTTGTCACACCATTAATTAAATTCATTAGGAAATAACTCTTTAGATTTTCCTTTTTTGGAAGATGAGAGTGTGCATCCGAAAATGCTGGGATAAGATATTTGCCACTACCATCTATTACACCTAAATCGTATTTGATTGTGTCATTTTCAATCTGTTCTCTTATTTCACGAATTATACCGTCTTCAATTATGACATCTTTGTTATTCAATTCTTGGTTAATATGAAGTGGAATGACGTTTACATTTTTAATCAGTAATTTTTTATTCTGACTAAAAACTTGAAAAACTGTTAAAAGTAGAATTGTAATGCTAAGTGTTTTTTTCATAGTTGAATTGTTTTTTTTTAAATGATAGCTAACTGTCTTGTATATGGCTCGTAGCGTGCAAATTAGCGATTATTTTTCGGTTAAGCACGAGCCGAATTTTTTAATTTTCTTATTACCTTTTTTTTTCAATAAGCCAAATTTAAAAATTTGGCGACTTTCCAAATATGCCTTAACTTTGATTAAGCAACTAATTAGCTATGAGCTATATACGTTGTTGTGCATAGTTTTTTTAATTTGCAATTAGTTCGTCTGAAAACAATATTTCATTGTATAAAGCATTTTTATGTTTAAGAGAAAGTTTATTTTTCATTAAAGGCTTGAATAATAATTTTGTCGTATCATTTACAATATCGACCTCAAACTTATAACCACCCCAATCACCTTTCTCGGTCTTTAAAGTAATCGGATTTTTAATATTATATTCTTGTTTGGATTTATATTTTTCTGTTCCAAAAAGTAAAAAATCTTCTTTAACCACAGCGACAAAAACTAATTCTCCGTAATATTTAGTTCCTTTTTTTACTGTACTATTTTTGATAGGATATTGTCTAATTGTAACATTATCAAAAACAAACTTATTTTCATATTTTTTTAATTCCGAATGCAGGCTGTCATTTTTACTCTGCAATTTTTCAATTTGTTTTTCAAATTTCGTTTGATTACCACAACTTGTAATTAAAATTAGTATTAGTAAAATATAAAGTTTGTTCATTCAGTTTTGTTTTTTTTAAATTATGCACAACGGTTTTGTATATGATACGTTGCGTGGTTTAGCACGTAATTTAGCAAATAAAAACCGAATAGAAAATCCGCGAGGATTTTCGTAAGTAGGCTCTCACTAGCAATGGATTATATACGTTGTTACCCAACGTTTTTTTTATTCGGTTACTGAACTCCAGTTTTCTCCAGTTTTTATTCTATGAATTTGCATATCAGATACTCCAAAGCG
>NZ_JAVRBG010000035.1:0-2635 GCF_031845265.1 Mesonia ostreae
ATTGATGGCACCAGAAAAGAGTTTAAAGCCAACTTTACTTTAAAGAGGTAAACAGCCAATAACTTCTAATATTATAGCCCGCCGTCTTTCAACTAAGTGTTGTGAGACGGCGGGCTTTTTTTGTGGTTGAAAAGAGAGAAGCCTGTAGAGATTCAAAAGAAAGTATAATTTTTTTCTCGTTTAGGGGTAGGAAATATACTTTGTAAGTTGTTTTATGGATAGAAATTAGAGTTATTTTTTTAAAATTTAGCATAAAGCTAACATTTTACTCTAAATTTTATTAAATTTCGCGGCTAAAGCCGTTTAGAAAAAAAATAATTATTACCCCAATACTTATGAAGAATATATACTTACTACTGTTTGCTTTACTTTCCATGTCATTGTTTTCACAAAATGTGATTATGGGTGATGCAGACGTAGATCAATGCTCGGGAGTTTTTTATGATAATGGAGGACCTGGGGCAGGTTCCGGAGCTTATAATGATAATGGAGGAGTACCTCAAGTAATCACCATTTGTCCAGATCAACCTGGTCAAGTAACAGAGCTAGATTTTACTACTTTTTTATTGGGATCTACTAGTTCTACTGAGGATGTGTTGAATATTTATGACGGGGACTCTACTGGAGCCACGTTAATTGGATCGTACCAAGGGAATGGTAGTCCAGGACTTGTATTCGCTTCTTCCACCAATACTTCAGGTTGTTTAACCATAGAGTTTGTGCCAGATGGGGAGTTTTCGCCTTTAGAAGGTTGGGCTGCAGACATAGGTTGTAGAGAGCCTTGTCAAGTAATTACTGCTCAGATTGATAGTGTGACTCCTTCAGAATTTAACGCGGGAGTATATACGGTAACATTTAACGAGTCTATTTTATTTCAAGGGAGTGGTATTTTTGCAGATGGTGATGGAACAGGAGCTACCTATGAATGGGATTTTGGTGATGGCAATACGGGGATAGGCCAAGATACCGCCCATACCTATGCTCAAATAGGTACGTACGATGTGACATTGATAGTTTATGACCAAAACTCTTGTCCTAGTGAAGTCTTAGAGTTTGTCGTAGAAGTAGAATCTAACGCGGCTTCTTATTGTGCAGACCTTAATCCTTTTTGCGCAGGAGATGAAGCTTTAGTGTTTCCTAATAGTAATCCTCAAACGGGAGGTTTGCCAATTGCAGAAACTGGTCCAGAATATGATTGTATAGGTCAAGAACGTTATCCTGCGTGGTTCTATCTTCAAATAGACGATCCAGGAGACTTAGACTTTACCTTAGCTCAAAATACAAGTCCGAATTTTAATGGTCAAGGTTTAGATGTAGACTTTATAGTATGGGGACCTTTTACACAACCAGATGGAAATTGTGGTAACCTTACTGCAGGCAATGTAGTTGATTGTAGTTATTCTGCAGCTCCAATTGAGGATGTTAGCATACCCAATGCGCAAACAGGGGAAATCTATATTATTATGATTACTAATTATAACGAAGGGGTAGGTTATATTAGTTTACAGCAAACAGGTGGAGCAGGGAATACAGACTGCTCTATTCTAGATACTACGCTTCCAGATGATCAAGAACTATGTGAAGGTGAAGATTATACGATTGACGGCACTACAATTGGAGCAACAAGTTATCAATGGTCTATTTATAATGAAGCTACAGACACCTATGATCCTCTCCCAGGAGAAACAAATCCTGTGATTACCGTAAATACTACGGGGATCTATCAAGTGGAAACAGATGATGGCGATGGAGATAGTTCTTTTGATGAAGTAGAAATTATTTTTTATGACATAGCTACCATAGAGACGTTAAATGATTTAGAGGAATGCTTTACTACTGATATTACAACGATTGATATCACCCAAGATACAGATATTCTCGGAGCTCAAGAGCCAGCCGAATTTAATATTACCTATTATAATACTCAAGCTGAAGCGGATGCAGGAACAGGAAATATTCCAGATCCAGCAAACTATCCTTTTATAGCAAATACTGCTGAAACAATTTTCGTAAGAGTTGAAAATGTCAACAAAGCAGATTGTTATATTACAGGTAGTTTTGAATTGGAAGTGAATGTAGTTAGCATCGGTAATGCTTTAACCAACCTAGAAGAGTGTGATGATGATAATGATGGAGATGGTATTTTTGATTTAACGGAAAATGAAGTTTTAGCCTTAGACGTTTTAGACCCAGCTTCTTATGCGGTGACTTATTATGAGACTCAAGCTGCAGCCGATTTAGGTACACCTGAAGTTCCAACGCCAGCTGCTTATGAGAATGAAAACGGGAACCCCCAAGAGATATTTGTACGCGTAGAAAGCAATGAAAATGCCAATTGCTATGCGACCAATAGCTTTTTCGTAGAAAGCTTCTCTATAGGCGAGGTAAACCCAGTAGAAAACTTAGATATTTGTGACACTACAGGGCTAGGCGTGGACTTTGATTTAACCACCAATACGGCATTAGTGTTAGGGATCCAAGACCCAGCAGACTTTGCGGTGACCTATTATAATACCCAAGCCGAGGCCGATGCAGGAACCCCAGAAATTGCAGACCCGGCCAACTATGAAGTAGTCAATGAAGGATCACAAACCATTTTCATACGTATTGAAAATGTAAACAATACCGAATGTTT
>NZ_JAVRBG010000036.1:0-2630 GCF_031845265.1 Mesonia ostreae
AGATCTTCTATTAAGTTCAAATTGTTGTTCGGTACAAGGTTCGCAGTCTACTTTTGGTGCAGACTCTCCCATTCCTTCCCCGCTAATACGCGACGCATCAATCCCTTTAGAGATCACATACTGTACCGTGCTTTGTGCCCTACGCTCAGACAATTGCTGGTTGTAGTTGGCTGCTCCACGCTTGTCGGTATGTGCTTCTACTTTGATTTTCATCTCTGGGTATTTCTGCATTACCGCTACTAGCTTATCCAATTCAAAGGCCGCTTGCTTACGAATATTAGATTTGTCAAAGTCAAACATAATAGGACTTAAAACCACCTCTTCTTCTTGGATGATTTTTTCTATTGGGCTTAATTCAATCACTACATCTACTTCTCCTTCAGCATCCTTAGCAACCATAGAGGCATTGCTCTCATAGTCCTCTGCATTTACCTGAAAATCGTAAGGCTCATTTGCCATTAACGTGAAGTTTGCTACTCCATTATTATTGGTCATCGCACGGGCTACCTCATTTTCTTGTGAGTCATAAACTACCACCTGGGCATTGGCTATCTCTGCTCCAGTTTCTTCATCAATCACTGAACTGGTCACCATAATCTCTTTAACTTGGATTTGATCTACACGATAAATATTATCATTGGCTACCTTGCCTTCTAAGGCGCCTCGGTTAGAACTTACAAAGCCTGTCTGTTCTTCTACACCATAGCTATATGCAAAGTCATCTCCGCTACTGTTTATAGGCTGACCTAAGTTCTTAACCTCTCCAAATCCATTTCCAGAAGCTTTGGCGTAGAATACGTCTAGTCCTCCAAGGCCTAACTGCCCATCACTAGAGAAGTAAAGTGTGCCTTCATTATCTACAAATGGAAATCCCTCTCTTCCTTCGGTATTGATACCAGCGCCTAGATTTTGTGGACTTCCGAAGCTACCATCGGTTTTTATTTCTACCTTATAAAGATCTGACATCCCTTTTCCTCCTGGCATATCGCTAGAGAAATAAAGTGTCTTCCCATCTGGACTAACGGCCGTATGTCCTGTGGAATATTCTGAGTCATTGAACGCTACCTCTTGGATATCGTCCCACTTCCCATTGATCATCTTGGCTTGGTATATTTTTAATTGTCCAATCCCATTAGAGTCTTTTTCATAGTCTCCATCTAAGAAGTCATTACGGGTAAAGAACATCGTCTTTCCATCTGGAGTGATGCTCACCGTTCCTTCGTGGTATTTGGAGTTCACATCTCCTTCTACCAATTTTATATTGGTATAGCTATCTCCTTGCTTGGTTGCTTCAAAAACATCTAAGGTAGGTTGGCCATTCCAGCCATAATCTCTTCTAGATTTATTACGGGCAGATACAAAGTAAAGTTTGTTGCCTACCGCGTGGGCTCCAAAATCTTGATAGGTGGTATTGAGTTGCAATTTATTTACTGCAAACCTAGGTTCTCCATTTAAAAGTTGTGGAAGATAATCTGGGTTGGCTTTAAATGCTTTTGCACGCTCATCGTTGGGGGCTTTGTTTGCAAAATCTTGCATCGCAGCATTAGACTCATCAAACTTCTTGTTTGCCTTTAGCATTTGAGCGTAACGGTAATGTGCTTCTGCGCTTGCATTTGAGCTAGCTTTTAAATGCATCTTATAGTAACGTTCGGCTTGCTTGGTATTGTAAAGGTTGTAGTAAGAATCGGCTAAGCGCTCGTAAACATAGGCATCTGCATCGCCTTTTGAAACTAGTTTTTCATAGTCTTCAATGGCTTTAACATACTCTAAACGGTCGTAATGCTTGTCTGCCTTTTTGGTAGACTTATTTTGTGCATGTGCCACGCCACTAAACATAAACAGTAGGGCAGCGGCTATATAATATCTTTTTCTCATAATTAATAGTGTCTTGCGTTTGTTTGGGGTTTAGAAATAACGTGGAGATCTGTAAGTCTTCTTGTTGAAGAATACATCAAAGATCACAAAGGCTTCATAAGAGGGTTGATCAATATCGGATATGGAATGATCATAAGCAAAGCCTATTTGAATCCAATCTGTCGCACGAATACTCATCAATCCACTTACCGCATCTTCATAGCGATATGAGGCTCCTATTTCAAAACGATCATAGAACAAAAAGTTTGCATTCACATCAAAAGATAAAGGAGATTCAAACGAACTCTTTACCAGTGTACTGGGCTTAAACTTTAAATTCTCTGACAATTGAAATACATATCCTGCGGTAGCAAAATAGTGCAACTCTTCATTTCCATACTCACGCCCGTCTGGATCTGCATCCAAATGTGTTGACTTTAGCATATTGGGTACAGAAACTCCTGCATACCAGTTATCGGTATAGTAAAGAAAACCGGCTCCAATATTAGGATAGGTTTCATTAAGGTTCGCTGAAAATGCTGGGTCTATTGCTCCTAGATCGCCATTGCCATCTTGAAGCTGTAAATTGGTAAGTCCTACTTCGTGAAAAGTGGCTCCAGCTTTTATACCAAAAGCTAACTTCCCGCTGTTATTAAAGTCTAAGGTATAAGAGAAGTCTGCATATACATTAGTCTCTTTTACTGGTCCTATCTCGTCTGATATGGCTGAGAGTCCTAATCCCGTATTCTCGCCTATTGGAGAGTGGGCAGAAAAAG
>NZ_JAVRBG010000037.1:0-2547 GCF_031845265.1 Mesonia ostreae
GATTGCAGGAGTAGCAGTACTCCAAATGATAAACTGGGAACGAGGAAGACCGCTCAATCAAATCAAACACGCATGGAACAAATAGCACAACGCGTTATTATAAAATATGTCGACCAAAATTATTATCTGTTCTAATCAATTGGCCAGGTTAAAGTATTAAATCTACAATAGGTGAAAGATCTCATATTATATATAAATATTTTGGTAATGTATAATTGTAAAATAGAGATTATTGCCGTGAGAATATAAATATTTAGATGTGTATGATTTCATCTCATCTGACACAAAAAGCTAAACATCGTATTCTATTCTATTCATTTATCTAAATAAAGAAATCCTAACATCTTGCGAAAACTAGATGTTAGGATTTAAAAGCTATTTAAAGTTAGCTAATTATGGTGTTAATACCACTTTCACGCATTTATCTTCTTTATTCCTGAATTTTTTATAGGCCTCTGGAGCTTCATCTAGTTTCATTTTATGTGTTATAATGAATGAAGGATCAAACGCGCCATTTTCGATTTTAGCCAATAAAGGTTCTAGATAATGTTGCATATGAGTTTGTCCCATTTTTATATTGAGCGACTTATTCATTGCCATACCTAATGGCAAACCATCTACTTCACCTACATATACTCCAGGAATAGAGACATTCCCTGCTTTTTTACACGCTTTAAATATTTGTGCTAAAGCATTTGGTTGAGCTTTTTCTAAATCGGTATTGAATCCTTCAGTTCCGTGAGCTTCAGCTCCTACACAATCAATACAGCAATCAGGTCCTTTTCCATTTGTCATTTCCATCAAGCGCATGTAAACTTCATTAGGGTCAACGGTTCTTATGACTTCAACAGCGCTATTTTTTTCAGCCATGTCAAGTCTTTCTTTCACCATATCTATAGCGATCACGCGCTCTGCACCTAACATAAACGCACTTTGAATGGCAAATTGACCAACGGGTCCACATCCCCATATGGCTACTGTATCTCCTGGTTTGATATTAGCATTTTCAGCACCCATATATCCTGTAGGGAATATATCTGATAGAAATAATACCTTATCATCGCTCAGTGATTCTGGCACTTTAATAGGACCAACATCTGCATAAGGAACGCGCACATACTCTGCTTGACCACCAGAGAATCCACCTAACATATGAGAAAAACCAAATAATCCCGAGATACTGTGACCAAGATTCTCTTTACATAGTTCTTCATTTGGATTGGAATTATCGCACAAAGAAAATAGATCGTCATTACAGTAATTACAATCACCACAAGCAATGGTAAATGGAATAACTACTCGATCCCCTTTCTTAAATTTTTTCACATCTTTACCTATCTCTACAACCTCACCCATAAATTCATGACCGAGAATGTCTCCTTCTTTCATAGTAGGAACTAGCCCACCATATAAGTGTAAATCAGAACCACAAATAGCAGTCGAAGTGACCTTAATAATAATATCTGTTGGCTCCTGAATAATTGGATCTGGAACAGTGTTTATTTTTACATTTTCTTTACCCTCATAACATAGTGCTTTCATAATTGATTGTTTTAGTTGTGTTCGAATATAAAAAAATATTTTTTAATTAATTAGAGTAAAACTATATTTAACACATAATTATAGGAAAAAGCAACACTCATCTTCAATGAATAATAAAGCACTTTGCATAAATTTTTATTGAAGTTTCTAATTAATCTCACAGTTAACAGTGTAATTAGATAATTTAGAATTTCCGCTTTCACACGCAGAAGAAAGTATCTTGAAATATTTTCAGAAATATGGAAAGATTAAACCATCGGAAGTTAACTCTAAACGGTATGTTCCCTTTCCAGAGTTACTATTTCAAGATTTAAACGCCAATATCAAGGGAAAAAGTAAAAAAGGGTTTTGGCTAAATTTGAATGGTGTTTATGAATACATATCGTATTCAGAA
The DNA here is from genome assembly GCF_031845265.1 of Mesonia ostreae. Classification (NCBI taxonomy): domain Bacteria; kingdom Pseudomonadati; phylum Bacteroidota; class Flavobacteriia; order Flavobacteriales; family Flavobacteriaceae; genus Mesonia; species Mesonia ostreae. The sequence goes on from NZ_JAVRBG010000037.1 coordinate 1,937, forward strand.
GACAGAGCTCTTAATGTTGAAAATCCTGAATCTGTAAAAGATTCGTTATCAAAATTTAAGGAAGGTATTGAAGAAAAATTAACTCAATATATTGGTGAAAAACAAAATGAAGAAGACCTAAAGAATGCGTTGTTTAAATTCTCTAATCTTGAAAAGCACATTGAGCTCTTCAAAAGAAAAGACGAGTTATTGAACTTTAAAATTGATAATAGTTTAATTAACCTTTCTGAAGAGTCCTTTAATCTTCATTTGAAAACATTTAAAAACAAGAACACTATCTTAAAGCAGTACAATTCTTTACAAAAAGAATTTGAAGAATTTACCATTAGAAAAAGTTTACTGGAAGGCTATCAAAAAACGATTGAAAAATTAAAAACAAATCTATTTGAAAACGAAATTTCAGTAGATGCTCAGCTAATTAAGGAAAAAATTGCTTCTAATAATGAATATCTAGAAGAGCAAGAAGAATCCTTAAAAGAAAAAATTTTTGATGAAAAATTATTTCTTAAGACTTTTACTAAAGAAATCATTACGCAACAAAAACAACAGTTAGACCATAAAAAACTAATCACATTAGTTAAAGACTACCGGGAAAAAGTAGGTTCTAAAAC
>NZ_JAVRBG010000038.1:0-2545 GCF_031845265.1 Mesonia ostreae
AAGATTTTGACACAGGTAATGTATGTCTCAAATTTAATGTAGAAAAGAGTTGGTTTTTACCTCAGTTCTTTGTTGTGCATAGTACTTTTAAATAATCAAAATTTCATCAAAAATACTTTTTTCGAAAATCCAACGGCGTCATACCTGTTTTTAATTTGAAAAACCTTGAAAAATAGGCGTAGTCCGAGAATTCCAGTGTATAGGCAATATTGGCTAAATTCTCGTGAGAATGTACAATCAATCTTTTTGCTTCTAGAATGATCCTTTCAGAAATTAATTGGCTTGTCGTTTTATTAATTGTTTGTTTTACTACTCTATTCAAATGCTTGGTTGAAATGCTTAATTTATCAGCATAAAATTTGGGAAATTTTTGATTATGAAAATGGGCGTTAATTAAATTTTCTAAAGTTTCAAGTATATTGAAATAGTATGGCGAATTAAACTTTTCAATATTGATATCAACTGTATATGCCCTTGTTAATTCTATATAAATGTTGTTTAATGAATTTACTATTTTTAATTCTCTTAAAATATTGGTTTGTAAATATTCAGCATAAGCTTCATCAAACTTAAAATTCAATTCGTAAAGTTTTTTAGGGGCTAAATCTAAAAAAGGAGGATTTTGATTCGAATAAAAAAATGGAAATGAATGGAGCTTATGTTCTAAAAACTTTAGTTCATAAAATTCTTGAGAATGAAAAAAGATAAATCCTTGGGGTTGTGTCTCAAATTTCCAAAAATGTGTTTGTCCTGGTTTTAAAAAAAACACCTTGCCAGGATTTATATTATAGGAATTAAAATCAATTTCGTGTGTACCTGTACCTTCGGTAAATAGCACACATAGATAGAAATTATGACTATGTGGTTTGTTAATTAAATCCTTATTACGCTGTAAGTGATTCGAAAAAGAATTTATATACACATCATTGAGAGGTGCGGATTCTTTAAATTGACTAATATTTAGAACTGGTATTTTCATCTTGTATGTCCTAAAAGTACAAAAAATTGCGAACATTTTATAAGACTATTAATTATTTACAGTCTTAATTTTGTGGTATAAAACATATTGTGATGAGTAAAGTTATAGATGCATTGAATTGTAAGTGTCCGAATTGTCAAAAAGGAAAGATTTTTATGAATGGTGGGAACATTTTATTGTTGAACATTCCGAAAATGAATGATAGATGTCCAGAGTGTGATTATAAATTTGAAAGAGAAACTGGTTTCTTTTTTGGGGCTATGTTTGTGAGTTATGCGCTCGCTGCGGCTCAAATGATAACAAGTCTTGTAGTATTTTGGTATTTTATTGATTTGTCGCCTTTAAGAGTTTTCGGCATTATTGCTGTGATTGCATTTCTATTAAGTACTATCAATTTTAAATTGTCAAGGTCTATTTGGATATATTTGTTTTATTAAGATGAGCTTTGAAGTTCGTTGTCAGTATTATGCACAACGGTTACGTATAAGAATAGTGCGGTTTTGTGTGCGAGGATTTTCCGCAGGAAAATCAGAAGTAATAAAAGAGCACTGTTCATTGTTTAAACACTAATCTACGCATTATTTTTATGCGATGTTGTGCATAGTTTTTTTATTAATTCAGAATTAGAGGTGTCATTTCGGACTTTAATTTGTCATAATCCGCTTGAGTTATTACTCCTAACTCTAATAATTCTTTTGCTTCTTTCAATTTTGAAATAGCAGCTTCTTTCGTTAATTTTCCATTCGGGTTTTTTATTTCTCCAAGCTCCAATGCTGTATCATAATCAATTAAAACAGGAATAAGTCCATAGCCTTTAAAATGCGCATACACTTTGTATCCATTTTTTTTCGTTCCATAAGTTTTTAATTTATCCACAATCACTTTTTTATCAGCTAATGTGTTTGAAACTCTTTGTCCACCTTGCGAAATATAAGTAAATCCTAAATCAGATGTTGGAATTCCAATTGTTAAAGTATCTCCAACTTTTAAAGTATCTCCAATTTTGGTCAGATAAATTTTATATTCAGATTTTTTCGTCAATTTTCCATATTCCGCTGTTTGGGAATAGCCAATCGAAAAGCTAAATATTAGTATGAAAGTAAATATTTTCATTTTTGGTCAAATTATGCACAACGGTCTTGTGTATGGTTAGTTGCGTGGTTAAGCAACTAATTTAGCAAATAAAAACCGAATAGAAAATCCGCGAGGATTTTCGTAAGCAGGCTCGTACCCAGCAATTGATTATACACGTTGTTGCCAATAGTTATTTTATTTTCCGTCCTTTAATTCCGCTTGCACAACCGTAAAAATATTCCACATATTCAACTTCAAATTCCAGTTTGTTAAAAATCCGATGTATATTTTTTGAGTTTCCAAATTCTTCTGTGTAAACTCCTAACATTCTATAAGTCTCTGGACTTCCAAGAAATAATTTTCCTAAAATCGGAATAATATTTTTCAAGTAAAACATATAAAATGGTTTTAGAAATTGCTAGATTCAAGTAATAAACGCAACTTTTGAGTTAAACAAAAGTTTTTCCATCATTTCTAATGGTGTATCAAAAT